>JAJDBI010000292.1 GCA_029261435.1 Nitrospinaceae bacterium | reverse complement strand
TTTATTCTTGACAGTTTTAAAATCTGAATGATAGGGTATATTTCTTTTATTTCAAAGAAAAAAAATTACCTTTTGAGGATTTTTATGGCCAGCAAAGACGGAAAAATTTTTGATACCATCGTTTACATCGGTCTCGGTGTTAACGGACTGACTGCCTTATACCTCCTTCTCATGTATTTCGAAGTCATTTAATTCCGCGAAATTTATCAGGTAAATCAAGGAGTGTCAAGGGCAAAACCCCCTACTTTAAAGATTTCCCCCTTTCTGGCGAGTTTTTTGCCAGTGATAGTCAAATCTCACGGTTCTTCACCCCTCCCGGTCAATGTTTGATCGGATAAATGAAATAAAGCATGAGATAGGTAGCGGTACTCGTCACCAGAATCAGGGCAAATATTACCATCGTGGTACGACCTAGAATCCGGTGCCGTCTGGCCCCGTCAGGGAGCATTTTTTCGATCAGTTTCTCCAGGCTAACCACCAGGGCCACGGTCAGAAAAATCAAGCCATACGCCACGCTGGCTCCAAACGGGTTCTGTCGAACCGCCAACAAGAGCGCCTGAACCAGAGCCCAACACCCTGCAATCGTAAATATGACCAGTTTAAACGTCCGGGGTTTCATTTTCAGTTCCCCGGATTTCAAGCGGTATTCCCCATCGGAGTTGTCACTGGCACGAAATCCTTGTGGAATCATGTAAAAGGCAAGAACCATCCCCAAAGTAACCAGAATAAGATGGGTGGTCAGCACGGGAACAAAAACGTTCTCGTAGATATCATCCGGGCCACCAAAGCCCTCCCTCCCTTCAAAAGAGAGAACGCCCAGGCTCCGGGCGTAATAATAAGCAACGAAATAAACAATCATTGCCACCATGGAAACCAGAATCAGTTTATGATGCCGGGTTCCCTGGGCCTTTTTTGCCATTCTCCAGGCAACGAGAAAGAGGACGGTAAAAACAAGTGCCAGCAGATAGCTGACATCAGCCCCAATCGTTCCCGATGGGGCCAAAAAACCAGGTTGCTCAAGAAGAGTTTTCACGGATGATCTTTGCGTAAGGGGAGAATATTATACTGTCTGGCAGATAAGGCTGATCACCCTTCCTGATTTCCCAGCAACCAGGTTCCACCATAAAACTCGGAAGCACCGATCAACGACCAAATCAACAAAGGCTCCATACTCATTTGTGTAAAAAACATGAGAACCACTGCCGAGATGGTGGCAAGACCGATTAATTGCAAAGCCCTGCCCAGATAATACTTTACCGAACTCATCAGACTCAGCCTTTCAGTGAGGCTTTGACCTTTTTGTTAACTTCCATCAATTCGATCAAGCTGTCCTTACCGCGCTGTTGCATGGTTTCCCGGACAACACCCAGTACAACCCTTCCAGCCTTGGTAAACGCGCTGGGTGAATCTGGCGTGGATGGGTCGGCCTCACCACTCATAACTTTTTCGTGCCGCTTGGACACGACTTCATTGTCGAACAAGTCATCCAGAGGAAAACGATATTGAAGCTTTACATAGTCTCGTTTTTTTTCAGTTTCTTTTTTTGAATCCCAGACGATATTTTCTCTTTCAATGGACTCAGGCTTGTTCTTGCTCTTTTCCAGATTTTTTTTCATTTGGTCAAAATACGTTTGCATCTCCTTCGGAGTTTTGAGCTCATCCTCAGGAATTTTTGAACTGATCTCAAACTCAATAGCATTGCCTTTCAGGGCAGGGCGACTGATTTCGTAAGTAATATTATTATTGTTAAACCTGCGCCCTTTTTTCGCAGTATAGCTGGACTGCATTTCCTCAACCAGTGCAGAGAGGCCCTCGGCAGCATATTGATTAAATAGTAAACCTTTTAAAGTCGGCATTCGTTATTCTCCAAATCCAATTTTTGATCAAAATTAATTAAAGTCACTAAATTTATTTTTTCCCGGAATAGCACGCTGAAGTACATTTTTAGCAGAAAAGACCGGGCCCGGGAAGGCTCCGTAACTTCAGCAGTTTCAAATCGATATTAAAACGAGTTCGTGGTCCCTGTGTTTTCCGGCGGGGAGGAAGCCGTAGAGGCTGTCGTGAAAGCACCCCCTTTTCTCAAAAAACTATTGGACCCGTTATCCTGATACACATAGCGTATTTTCACACACCCCGCCTCTTTATTGTCGCAGTAGAAGCTAATAAACTGGAATTTGGCAAATTTGCCATTTGCTGTCCGCACTGCATAGCTGTTCTTCTTCGCAGTCAACTTGTGGGTGAAGTAATTATAATTGTACCATTTCGCCAGGACAGGATTCTCCGTTTCGGTTTTTGCAGCCATATCCTGAGTATAATTATCCATAGGGACTTCTGTCACCTCGTCAAACTCAACCACTCCCAGATCGATAAGTCCCGCTTTCCCCAACTTGCTGGAAGCACCCCCATTGGATATCACCTTTCCTCTTCTAAACGCCAAATCCCACTCCAAGGAAGAGGTGTCTAGAATGTTGACCGGTTTTCCACTGGAAAAATCAAAATACACATATTCTTTTTCAGAAGATGCATTGACCGTAGTCACCTGAGTTGCCAACAAATTGGTGGGTTTCGCAGGTTCAGGCTCCACTTTTTTTACAGGCTTCTCAGCCATTTTACCTTCTTCAGGAATGTTGACGCTGGGGGAATTGAGAAAATCGCCCACCTGCTCCAACTTTGAAGGCAACCAGAAAATACTGATCAAAAGTAAAGAAACGCAGAGGTTCAGTAAAAAAAGGTTCCGCCATAGCTGCTTTTTCTTAACTATCTCAGGATCAGGCTGTTGTGTGGATTCACCAAAGGGTTCATTCATTGTCCGGGTTTTTCTAAATTGTTTTGCGGCAGATTTCTAAATTCTTTCAACACAAACTTCATAGCTGATCGGGTGAAGTCCTCTTTATTCAGCCAGCGCCCTCTATGCTGACCAAAGTTCTGCACTCCCGGTCTTTGTCGTCCTACAAAACGAGCACCCCATATAACTTCTTGAGTTCGAGGGTCCACTAAAAAAGCCGTGAATTCCAAGCCACTGGCTATGCTTTTCTGTATTTTTCCATATCGGTCTACATACCTGTCGGTATATTTTGAAACCGCTCCGACCATCACTGCATCAACTCTATCCCCTGAAACCAACGGTGCCTTTCCCCCGCTATCCGGTAGACTTTGATCTGCTACTGAGCCGGGGGATTTGACAATTTTAAGCCGTGCATCCTCCATCAACTGCGGAGGAATGATATTGGAGTAATGCTTATTGGTTTTCAATTCCTGATACGCCTGTCTGGATACAACATCACCCGCAGACTTGTCTTGAAAAGGCGCGAAAGTTTTGTTTTCAAAACCCAAAACTCCGATTCTCTGGAGACGGTTAAACCGGACTGAATTGAACACCTTGCTTTGCACTTGATCTACCGGTTCAACTCTCAATAACTGGGTATAAATATTGCGATCGACCTGAGTCGGCAAAGGATGTGGCTCATTAATACCATCTGTCAGGTTCGGGTAAAGGTCCTGATTCACCGGAGGAGTCCCTTTCCATTTTGGAAAAACCCCGGGGTTATTCCCCGCTTGATTTCTGTCAAATTCATCCTGAATAGGAACTGCAAGCACGGTGATCGGGAACAAAACACCCCAAAACACCAAAACTGCCTGAACCCGCATAAATTTCAACAAGACAAAAAACCTCCAAAATCAGATTGGAATGAGAGATAATCTTCTACTATACAATTATATATTACCCAGACCACGAATAAAATAGCAATTCCCGAATAAAAACAATAATCTATCAATTCCTCGATCGGGTCTGCCGGTCAACCAAAAAGATATCAAACGGTATCACAGCACCTTAACAGGCTTATGGATCAACATATTAACCGCGCTTTCGAATGGGTCCCCCCCAACCTGCAACCCGGTGTTCTGGTTTTCCTCATCCTGAGCGCACTAATTGTCTTTACCCTGGGGGCCTGGCCAAAACTGCAACTCCTGCGAAAAGCAGGAAAAGAAAACCGAACCGACCAGCCTATAAAACGAATTCTCAGGACTCTTAGCATCGCCTTTGGACAAACCCGCCTGCTTAAAGAACCGAAATCAGGCTGGATGCATGCTGTGATTTTCTGGGGGTTCCTAATCCTGCTTGTCCGTGCCGGGGAATTCTTTTTTATCGGACTTTTCCCAAATATTGAATCTCATTTTTCTGCCACCGCACCTCTGGTCCAGCCTTACTCATGGATTAAGGATGGCGTGATTTTCATGGTCACTCTGGCAGTTCTCTACGCGTTATTTCGAAGACTGGTGATTAAACCCAAACGTCTCACCCTCTCTATCGAGGGTTTGGTTATTCTTGGCCTGATACTCGTGATCGTGGTCAGTGACGTTTTGTTCGACTCGGCCTTTCTCGCTCTCAACCCGGAGATTGAAAAATCCGGTCCGTTGGCAGCTCTTTTTGCTCCCCTTGTCAGTCTGTCAGGAAAGAATTTAACAGAACATCTGCATAGTCTGGCTTACTGGACACATGTTTCTGCCATTCTGTTTTTCCTGACGCTCCTTCCACGCAGCAAACACTTTCATATCGTGACTTCCATTCCGAATGTTTTCCTGTCAAATTTGGAGCCGGGGAATGGGCTGCATCGAATCGACTTTGAAGACGAAGAAAAAGAAACCTTTGGTATCACTGAAGTTGAAAATTTCACCTGGAAACAGATGCTGGATCTGCATACCTGCACTCAGTGTGGCCGGTGCGATCGAGTCTGCCCGGCACTGGCAACCGGCAAACCTCTATCACCACAACAATTAACTGTAAACTTGAGAGATCATCTTAATGCACCCTTGGCTTCCGATAATACCCTGCTGGGCGGTGTGATTGAGGACGAAGTCCTCTGGGCCTGTACCACCTGTGGAGCTTGCGAATCTGCCTGCCCGGTGATGATCCAATACGTCGATAAAGTGATCGACCTCAGACGCGGACTGGTTCTCACTGAAGACCGCTACCCGAAGGAGCTAGAGTCTGCTTTCAAATCTCTGGAAACCCAGTCCAACCCATGGGGATTCCCCAAAAACTCACGCGCTGACTGGGCCAAAGCATTAGACATTCCCATATGGGACAAGGCTAATCCCACAGAGTATTTATATTTCATCGGGTGCAACGGGTCGTTTGATACAAGAGGTAAGAAAATTTCTGAGTCGGTGGTTAAAACATTGCAACAGGCGGGAGTCAGCTTTTCTATTCTAGGTAATAGTGAAGGTTGTACCGGCGACCCGGCCCGTAGAGCGGGCAACGAATACCTGTTCGATATGCTGGCCAGCCAAAACGCTGAGACCTTTCAACAACAAGGCATTCTTAAAATCATCACCCACTGCCCGCATTGTCTCAATTCATTGAAAAATGAGTACCCGGAATTTGGTGTTTATCTGGAAGTGATCCACCACTCTGAATTACTGGAAATTTTGATATCAGATGGAAAAATATCCGTCGGAGAAAAAACCGATTCCAACGTGGTGGTGCATGACTCCTGCTATCTGGGCCGACATAATGGAGTATACGATGCCCCGCGCAAAGTGCTTGCAGCAGAAGTTCAAAATGTTCAGGAAGTGGAACAAAGCCGGGAAACCGGCACCTGTTGCGGAGCTGGCGGTGCCCGGTTTCTGCTTGAAGAAAACACCGGCACACGCATGAGCCATCACAGACTGGACGAACTGATGGTCACCAACCCTGACACGATTGCCGTGTCCTGCCCATTCTGCGTATTGATGCTGGAAGATGCCGTGAAAGCCAAAGGACTTGAGGGAAAAGTAAAGGTTCGTGATATTGGGGAAATGATTGAATGAGGTTTCCTATATCGTTTCCATCCAGACAACGGCATCATCAATGATATCGGGGAATTTGCCTCTCTGAATTTCACCGCGATTACCATGTCCCGGGAAAACCCATTCAACATTCTTTAACATTTTGAGTTTTTTGACGGACCCAATCTGCTTCTCCCATGAATCCCAACAAGCATCGCTGAAGGAACCCCACCTTTTCAGTCTTCGTAACCAGGCGAAATGATCCCCGGTAAACAGATATCGTTCATTCCACAACAAGACCTGATGCCCTGCGGTGTGACCCGGAGTAAAAATAATTCTTCCTGGCCCGATAGATAAATCTTCCTCGCCCTGCAAAATGATTTCCGCATCTTTTTGCGCTGAGGAATCCAGTTGATGAATGATTCTCTTAGCCTGAAAGTGTTTCGCAAATAAATGTGCGTCTGCCACATCATCTCGATGGGTTAAAAAAATGTAATCAAGCCCTCCCAACTGTTCAATCTTTTGCACCAAATGCTGAATGAACCGAGGGCTGTCTATCATCCAGTTCCCTGAGTCAGATTGGATAAAATAACTATCTGCGCCATAAGAATCTTTTTTATTAAACCCATTAATATAAATACCGGGAACCAACTCCATGGGAAACGAATCTTTTGCAGAATTGAGGTCAATTTTATCAACGGTACCAATAGAGGCTGTGGGGCAAGACAACAAAGCCTGATTAGCAGTATGAATCTCGATTTTTGTTTCCGGCTGTTCCTTCACAAAAGCAAATTCGTCACCATCTCCAAATGTAGAAGGGGCAAACCTTCTGCAAGCACTGCAATCAATGCAAGTTGAATCGACAAAATAATTGCCTTCAACATTTTCATTCAGTTTCAGTTTTAACTTGGCCATAAAAGATTTAATAATCACATCTAAAGATTAAAAAGCTCTTTTATTAGGATGTGGAACCGGGGAAGGAGATTCAAAGTCGTCTTTAAGTTTTACTTGAAGGATTGAGCGCTCAGCCGCCAACATGCTTAACTGCTCCCCAATTACGAAAGATTATAAAAAAGGGGAAATGATTATGAAGCCCCAAAAACTTTAAAAACAGGACTATCTTGAAATCTTTTTTCAGAGCTAGTTAAGCATAAGGGTCTACAAAAATGGCAATAAAATTAGGTGTACGGGTAGTGACATTTTTTAAAAAAAATGTGAATGGCAAATTTGTCTGTCTTAATATATTTTGCAGTTCTTGCGCTGCTTTATCTTCCTCAGGAGAATAAAAACGAATCTCAAAGGAAATTGGGGGCTTAACTCTATCAAAAAAATTTTGTCCTCTGGGATATGGTTCAGTATTTAGGGAGGGTCGGGCAACATTCAGAGCCTTTATTATTGTATTCGCTGATTTCCGTTCCCCTTCACTGTCCTTGTTGTAATAAACACCGATTTTGTAACCTTTCAAGTTTTGAGTTGAAGTTTTGGAAGGTTCTTTTTTAAGTTCCATCTGCTTTAAAACATTTATTTTTTTTGAAAGATCCTCAATCATTTTTTGAACTTGACTACGGTCAAGTTTCTGATCGATTTCATCTGAAGTTTCAGGTTGAGAATCCGATCTTCCAGACTTGCCAGATGCGGAAGGAGAGGAGATAGCCGGTGTTCCTGAATCGTTATTAGTTGCAGGGGAAATTTCTTTTCTTTTTGAACCAGAAGATGACGTCAATTCACTGCAAGCTTGATTTATAGAAGCATTTTTATCACCACTAATGCCTACAGCGTCACCAGCATTGCACCTCCATTTTCTGAAAAGAGTTCCTTTTAACTCACATGATACTTTTACATTTTCATTAGGACTGGGACAATATAATACGATTGCTTCTTTTGGAGCCGGGTTATCCATAGCTAACCCAATGCAGGGAAATAGCAAAGCAATATTAAAGAAAACCCAAAAGATGTGACCTGTTTTATTCATGAAGGCTTGACCGCACTTTTTCTTTCAGGAGGTTTTTGTTCAATACCCACTGTTCTTTCAACAGCTCTAATAGCCTGGTTAATTATTCCAATAAATAGCTTACTGCTAAAGCCACTAAGAAAGGCAATTCCAACCGCAACCCCTAAAAACTGTTTGGCAGACAATTCATCGACGTAGCCACTATGGGTAAGAAAAATATAAAAAATCCAACCAGTAATCGCTCCTAAAATAATCCGAAGGTTGTTAGATTGGGTATCTTCCACATCAAAAGCCTCTTCATTAACAATACCGATAATGTTGAAAAGAATGTAGGAAATCGACCCTAATATTCCCAACGAAATAACAAAAAAAGGAGTGATCATCTCAGTGATTTCTATTTTCTTTTTAAACAATAAAATATCTGAATTTAGCGCCATAAAAAGAACAATGGAAAATAGCAGAAATATGAAAGATGAACGTGCCATTTGTTTTTTTATTTGATCCAGACTGTTTGCAAACCCTGAAAAAAGATGACGTTCAATATAGTCCGCAATGATCGAAGGCTTCTTGTTGATGATGGATACCGAAATAAAGTTTGAAAAAACCACAGGTGTTTCAACATTTTCAATAATTAAAGGCAGGACATTACTCGCGAATTCATCGTTACTCAAAGTTCTCGTTGGATCTCCATTAGAGAATTCGCTAGGGTCATCAAAATAATTGGCCATCTTTTGAGTTACTAAAACAGCGATCATTTCGGCTTTTGGGTAATTTGAAGACCACCATTCACCAAGAGAAACTCCCGGAGCAGGAATCTTATCCAGAATTATTTTATGACCCTTATTTTTTATAGAGGCCTTAATTTGATCTGCTATCTCCTTGTCATCTTCATGAAAGGCTAAAATCAGTTCGGCCATCACTTTCCCTCGAAGATAGTTATTTCCAGCCACCAAAATTCCCCATGAGAAACTAATCAGGTTTTTCTAACAGATGGAAAGGCTCTTAAAGCCATTATATGCTTTAGTATTAAGGAGTAATGCCACTTTTGGGAGACACTGTCAATCTATCTATTTTATCGGAAAAGGAGGTGGCGGGTGAAAAAATGCCAAATTAAGCAGGCACGAACACACATGACTATGAGTCCATATCTCGATACTAATTGCCTGTCAAATAGAAGCGCTGATAAGAGCCTGATTTAATCGTTTGAGAGTCTCTTCTTTTCCCAGAAGCAGGATGACATCGTAAATCCCCGGGCTCACAGTGGTGCCTGTGAGAGCCACACGAACAGGTTGTGCCAGCTTACCGAGCTTCACACCCTCTTCTTCCACAACTTTTTTGAACAACTCCTCAATCTCTTCGGCAGAAAATTTTTCCAGTTGCGAAAGTCCGGCGATTGTTTTTTCCAGCAATGGTCTGGCCTCAGCGGTCAAGAATTTGGCTTTTGCCTTCTCATCAAACTCAACTTCTTTTTTAAAGTAGAACGCTGACTTTTCCGCCATCTCCACAAGGGTTTTGGCGCGTTGATTTAAAGATGGAATGACTTTGGCAATTTCGCCAACGTCCAGACCATGACCTTCCTGTAAAACTCCCGAGCTGATTAGACACGGCTCCAGATGCGGGGCGAGTTCTTCAGGAGGAGTATTTTTTATATAGTGTTCGTTCAACCAGGACAACTTGTCGGGATCGAACACCGCCGCCGAGGTGTGTACCGAATCGAAAGAAAAGTGTTCGATCATTTCTTCCCGTGAAAAAATTTCCTGGTCGCCGTGCGACCAGCCCAGTCTGGCCAGATAATTGATCATGGCTGCAGGCAGGTAACCCATGTCCCGATAAGCCAACGCAGAGGTCGCCCCATGACGCTTGCTCAAACGAGCCTTGTCTTGACCCAAAATCATGGAAATATGAGCGAACCGCGGACGAGGAAAGTCTAGAGCGTCATACAATAAACATTGCCGAGGTGTATTGGAAAGATGGTCGTCCCCACGCACCACATGGGTGATGCCCATATCTGCATCGTCGACCACCACGACGAAATTATAAGTGGGAGAACCATCGGTTCTCTGCAAAATCAGATCATCCAGTTCGGTGATGTCAAACACCACCTTGCCGCGTAATAGGTCTTCATCCACCACCGAACCCTCAAGAGGAGCCTTAAACCGGACCACGGATGGAGCTCCTTCCGGTTGATCAGCTCGCTCCCGGCAAGTTCCATCATATTTGGGTTTGAGTCCTTTTTTTTGAGCCTCACCACGTTTTTGATCTAATTCCTCTGGAGTGCAGTAACAACGGTAGGCTTTGCCTTCCCTAAACAGTTGATCGACTTTTTCAGAATAGAGTTCCTGCCGCTCGGTTTGC
>JAJDBI010000291.1 GCA_029261435.1 Nitrospinaceae bacterium | reverse complement strand
CAACAAAAACCAGGCACTGGCTCTCACAACCGGAATAAATATGACCGGCGACAAAATCTTCAGAAACTTTTTTCGAACCATCGGAAAGACCGAAAGCCGTTTCCACCAGTCCTTTTGTATTCAAATAGGTATACATCTCATGCTTTGAGTGAGGGAACCCCAGCAACTCAAAACGGTTCAACGCAACCTGCTGGAGCTCTGCCAAAGCAGGACTTCCTTGTTCTATTAATTTTTTATGTAAATCCAGAAACGCAGACTCCGCACTGGATTCAACGAGTGTATCTGACATACCTCTCCTCAATTCGCAGTCGTTACCCAGTCATACCCCTGGGATTCAAGTTCAAGCGCCAGTGTCTTATCTCCTGACTTGACGATTTTCCCATTGCTGAGAACATGAACATAGTCAGGTTTAATATAATCCAGCAACCGCTGGTAATGCGTGATGAGAATGAGCGCGTTATTCTCGTTGCGCAATTTGTTCACCCCTTCTGACACAACTCTGAGTGCATCAATATCGAGCCCGGAATCGGTTTCATCGAGGATAGAAAGTTTGGGTTCGAGAATCGCCATCTGCAAAATTTCATTCTTCTTTTTCTCTCCGCCAGAAAAACCATCATTGAGGTTTCTTTCCTTGTACTTTTTTTCCATTCCCAGCATTTTCATTTTTTCTGAAAGCAGGTCATCAAAATCCAGAGGGTCGATTTCTTCCTCACCGGCCTTGACCCTTCGAGCATTATGAGCCATGCGCAAAAACTCGGCGTTGTTCACACCCGGCACTTCCACCGGATATTGAAATCCCATAAAAATACCAGCCAGGGACCGCTCTTCCGCGTCCATCTCCAAAAGGTTTTCTCCATCAAACAGAATCTCTCCACCCATCGCTTCATAGGAGGGATGACCTGACAGGATTTTAGCCTTCGTGCTTTTGCCCGACCCGTTGGGCCCCATCACGGCGTGAATCTCCCCTTTCTTAATCGAAAGAGAAATACCTTTTATGATTTCATTCCCGTCGAACCCTGCATGCAAATCTTTAATTTCAAGCATTCACCATCTCCTCAATCAATAAAAAAAGCCCTGCAAGTTCCCTGAAATAAATAAAACCGTTGGCGAGAACCAACACAGGAGCTATTTGAATTTCACTCAATGCCGAAGTTAACTCCGGTCTGATCCCGCAATCCTTTAACCGACACTGTCCTCAAGCTTCAAGGTCAATAGTTTTTGAGCCTCGACGGCAAACTCCATCGGGAGTTGTTTGAAAACTTCTTTACAGAACCCACTAATGACCGCTTCGATCGCATTTTCGCGAGAAATACCTCTCGACTCAAAATAGAAAAGTTGATCCTCGCTGATCTTTGAAGTCGCGGCCTCATGCTCGACCTGAACCGAGCTGTTGGCAGTCTCTATATAAGGGAATGTATGCGCACTGGACTTATCACCGACCAGCATACTGTCGCACTGACTGTAGTTTCTAGCGTTGGTGGCGTTCTTGCCCACCTTCACCTGACCCCGATAGCTGTTACTCGAATGGTCCGCAGAAATACCCTTGGAGATAATACTCGACCGGGTGTTTTTACCAACATGAATCATCTTGGTCCCCGTGTCGGCCTGCATATGACCGTTGGTCAAAGCCACCGAATAAAATTCTCCAGAGGTGTTATCACCCAGAAGAAGACAGCTTGGGTACTTCCAAGTGATTGCAGAACCCGTTTCTACCTGCGTCCAGGAAATTTTGGAGCCGTCGCCCTGACATTTACCACGCTTGGTGACAAAGTTGTAGATACCACCTTTGCCTGTTTCCTTATCTCCTGCATACCAGTTTTGTACAGTGCTGTATTTGATCTCCGCATTTTCCAAAGTGACCAGTTCGACCACTGCGGCATGCAGTTGGTTCGTATCAAATTGAGGTGCGGTACACCCTTCCAGATAGGAAACATAACTGTTTTCTGCGCAGATGATCAGAGTTCGCTCAAACTGCCCCGTCTCTTCAGTGTTGATGCGGAAATAAGTAGAGATTTCCATAGGACTGATCGTGTCTGGCGGGATATAGACAAACGAACCATCGGTGAACACGGCACTGTTCAGCGCGGCATAATAATTATCGCCGACAGGAACCACGGTACCGAGATACTCCTCTATCAGTTCCGGATACTCCTGCAATGCCTCAGAAAAGGAACAGAAAATAATGCCCACTTCCATCAGCTTTTTCTTATGCGTTGTGGCCACGCTGACGCTGTCAAACACAGCATCTACCGCAACATTGGCCAGCTTTTTTTGTTCATCCAGCGGAATACCCAGCTTCTCAAAAGTACGCATGACCTCCGGGTCGACCTCGTCCAGACTATTTAATACTTTCTTTTGCTTAGGTGCCGAGTAATAAGAAATATTCTGAAAGTCAATCGGCGGATAATGCACATTCGGCCATTCCGGCTCTTTCATCGTCTTCCATTTCGCAAACGCCTTGAGCCTGAAGTCGAGCATAAACTGCGGCTCGTTCTTCTTCTTGGAAATGGCGCGGATGACACCCTCATCCAAGCCTTTGGCAAAGGTATCTGACTCAACATCTGTCGTGAACCCATATTTGTAAGTATCATCTTCTAGAATATCTGAAACGGAGTTTTGTTCGTCACTCATGATTAATCTCCGGGAAACAAGTTACATCTGTGGAACAACGTTTAATTCGTTGTAGATATGTTTACGCAGGGTCGATTCCATAAACGACAGAGTGGCTCCTAAAGAAGACCCACAACTGCCACACGCCCCTTGGTATTGAACTAAAATCTTCTCACCGTCCGTCACATCCAGAACCATGACATTTCCGCCATCATTCATGAGAGCCGGACGAATATGCTCATCCAAAACAATCTCTATCTGTTCTTTCTGTTCATCTTTTGACAACCCCAACCAGGCCTGGGCCACCATGTTCAGCTCAGTAGTGGATTTAAAATCCTCTTTATTGATGGATGCGCTGGCAATAGCCACCCCTTTTGCTGCAGGGTATTGCTCCTTGCAAATTTTCAGCAACTCTTCAACAGTATCGAAAGCTTTCATTTTGGATTCGGGAACCGAAGGCACATCCGCTTCGTCGCGAAGCTGGGCTTCCACATCGGCTTTCAACAGTGAGCAAGCTTCCTCCACTGTCAGTCCTTCCACCATCTTGCAAAGAGTTTCGCCAGTCACCAGAGACACCTTTCCACCGTATGCGAAAAACCGGGCACTGAATACACGATCCTCCTTAACATCCACCAGCCAATACAGCTTTGTATCCTTAAACTTGGCTTCGAGGAGCGCCATGCCCTTCTCACTTGCGTCCTCTTGATAATAAGCACCACGGTGCTTAATCTCAGCGGCAGTTTCATCGAATTTTGCGGAAAACTTTTCTTCAGCGACAGACACAATTAAATCCTTAAATTTAAAAGCTTTATCTTAATAAAAACTTTACGTGGTCCCCCAACGGCTTAAACTGGATAGATACTTGTAATTATATATCAAATACAGCCTTAGCCACAATTTTAAGATGCAATTACCCCCGTAAAGTTCTTTAATTTTGACATTTTGCGGCGGACCGGGCTAAAAGGTCCTTATTTTTGTCCTCCATCAAGATTAAATTTAAGAGCGTCTCTGGAAATTAGCTTGGGAATTCAAACTAATCCTATACATCTTCAAACTAAAAAAGCTATAATTTAGCCATACTTAAACTCGAGCTCAGGCTCATTTGTTGACTCCATTGTATTGAAAAGCGGGCATAACAAGCGCCCCTAGGCCACAAGGACTTCAAAATGACCATCAAAAGCGATTCACCTAAACTAATCGACGGGATGGGACGAACTATCGTCAACCTCAGGATTTCAGTCACTGATCGTTGTAATTTTCGATGCACCTATTGCATGCCAGCGGATAACGTAGAGTTCATGGACCGAAGTAACCTGTTGTCCTTTGAGGAAATCCGTCGTGTCGTAACGGTTGCATCCGGATTGGGAATCAACCGCATTCGTCTGACTGGTGGTGAGCCGCTGATGAGAAAAGACCTGCCGACACTGATCAAAATGATCAATGAGGTGGACGGTATCAACGATGTCGCCCTGACCACCAATGCCTTTTTCCTGAAAGATCAGGCTCAAGGCCTTAGAGATGCTGGACTGAAAAGGCTGAACGTTAGTCTGGATGCACTCGACCCGGAAAAGTTCCGTGACGTTAATCGCAGAGACTGCCTGCAAGCAGTTCTGGACGGATTGGACACTGCTCGCAAGGTCGGATTCAAATCAATCAAGATCAACGCCGTGGCAGTGCGCAATTTTTCTGAAAGCGAAATCATGGGCCTGATTGAATATGGTCGCTCCGACGGCTTCGAGGTTCGCTTCATAGAATTCATGCCACTCGACTCGGATAAAGTCTGGGAACGCGATAAAGTCTTGTTCGGACACGAGATTGTCGAGCTGATTAAGGGAAAATACGAACTCGTACCGGTCGACAACTCTCTCGAAATCGGTCCAGCCAGTGAGTATACTTTCGCTGACGGCAAGGGAAAAATTGGTATCATCACGGCTGTCAGCAATCCGTTCTGCGATCATTGCAACCGCATCCGCATGACCGCCGATGGCAAGCTCAGGACCTGTCTGTTCTCAACCGATGAAACTAATTTGAAAGAAATGATCCGATCCGGTGCGAGCGATGCAAACATAGCCGAAACGATCCGCCAGGCGGTTCTGATCAAAGAGCCGGGTCACAAAATCAATCTCGACGACTTCGAACGTCCCGACCGGGCCATGCACGCCATAGGTGGCTAACTGGACCAAAGGCAATAACAGGAATTAATGCCCATTATTTTTTTCTACTTATCATCCTGCAAACTAAGAAGTTTTTCTATCTTTTCACTGAGCATTTTCAAATCTACCGGTTTGAGAATATAGTCATTCACTCCAGCCTTCAAGGCCGCAGCGACCCGTCCCCTTTCATTTTCAGCAGAAACCATTAAAAACGGGACACCACCTAGTAGATCTTCCTTTTTAGCTCTTTTGTAAAACTCCAACCCATCCATATCAGGCATTCTCCAGTCTGATATGATTAAACTGACTTGGTTCAAATAGAGTTTACTAAGCGCTATATTCCCATTTTCAGCCTGTATAATTCTTGAAAAGCCCATCTGGTTCAATAACCGCACAATGATGGTACTCGAGGCTTCATCATCTTCGACAACTAAAATTTTATCGGACCTGCTTTTTTCATCTGCCACAGTGTTCTCCCCCCAGAAACACTCAATATCGAACTCAGGATAAAGCACCTTTTACACTAATTCCTACAATATATAAATCATTAGTTTCTTAAACTATCACGGTGGTGATTAGTAGTGAAGTTTTATCTTGAAAAATCGGGGTTTAGGGCCAAAAAAAAGTGCCTCTGCTCGATTAGCTCCTACGTTCTACAGAACCGGGTTTATTACGAAGTAAAACCCACTCGTTTAATTTTCTGACTTCGCCTGACTTTAAAGTATTGAGGAGGGTTTTGGGGTCGGAGTGGTCTTCATCGTTGACGACAAAACAATAATTCCGCTCAATATAGGCCGCAACATGGGCCTTGAACTGCGGGAATCGGGAAAACATTTCACAAAAAATTTCCGCATGGTATTCTGGATTGGGAATTTTGGGGTCAAACCGGTAAAGTTTGATGTCTAACTTCTTTTTAAAATCGGCTTTGATTAAAAGTCCCATGATAAAAACTCCCGAACAAGGAAGTTTTATTTTACAGGAATTTCAACAAGAACTAAAACCAAAGAACAATTTTTAAAACACGTGACCCCACCCCATGCTCGGGTGAACTATAGAAAGTTAATTTACAAATAGTTATCCTACCGCATCAAAGAGGATCACGCAGAACTTGTCATAGATCAAAACAGCTAATTGTTAAACCAACGCCTGCTTTTCCCAATGATTATTTAATACCTTTGGAGACTTTATTCATGACTCAGCAAACCAAATCCGACCGCATTCAAAACCTGCTGAATTTTATTGATCGGTCTCCCACACCCTTTCATGCCGTGCAGAAGATGAGTGACACTCTGTCCAGTAAGGATTTTATTGAACTTAAAGAAACCGATGCCTGGAAGCTTGTTCCCAATGGCAGGTATTTCCTCACCCGAAACGATTCATCCCTGATCGCATTTATTGTGGGATCAAAACCGGAATTTAAAATCATTGGCGCTCATACCGACAGCCCCAACCTCAGACTGAAACCGCAGCCAGGGTATAGCAAAAGTGGATACATGCAACTGGGTGTCGAGGTTTATGGAGGAGTGCTTCTTTCTACCTGGACGGACCGGGATTTATCGCTGGCCGGACGCGTGATTCTGGGTGGCAAGAAAAAACCCTTCACCAAATTGATCCGCTTTGAACAAGCTTTATTGCGCATCCCGCAATTGGCGATTCACCTGAACCGCGATGTGAACAAAAAAGGACTGCTCCTCAATGAGCAAAACCATTTGCCACCAATTTTTTCAATACAGAAAAAATCCGCCCCGGATGAAGTTCTAAAAAAAATGATCGCCAGAGAACTGAAATGCCGTACGGCTGATATTCTGGGACTGGAGTTATCCTTATATGACACGCAACCGGGCACCGTGGCCGGTGCTGAAGGGGAGTTTATTTTTTCCGGTCGTCTGGATAATCTAGCCAGTTGCCATTCCGCTATGCATGCGTTGACAGAATCCACCAAAAAGGATACAGCAACAAGGGTGATTGCGTTCTACGATCATGAAGAAGTCGGTAGTGAAACCGCACAAGCGGCGGGCTCTCCTTTCCTGAAAGATGTATTGGAACGAATCACTCTTGATGAAGGGAAAGAAGGTTTTCTAAGGGCCTTGGCGAATTCGTTTTTCATATCTGCGGATATGGCGCATGCCGTCCACCCCAATTATTCAGACAGACACGACAGCCAGCACATGCCAATCCTCAACGGTGGACCGGTGATTAAAAGTAACGCGAATCAACGCTATGCTACAGATGGTGTATCCAGTGCGTGGTTTGAATCACTATGCGGGAAAGCGAAAGTGCCGGTGCAAAAATTTGTAGTGCGCTCTGATCTGGGATGCGGAAGCACCATCGGCCCCATCACTGCCGCTAATCTGGGAATCCGTACAGTGGATGTGGGGAACCCCATGCTGTCCATGCACTCTATCCGCGAAATGGCAGGAGCAAAAGATCATGAATTATTGATCCGGGCCTTCAAGGAGTTTTTCCGCTAGGCGTGACCGCCACAACTCGGCGTGGGGCCAGTGACCGGCGAGCCGCCGGTGGCAGTTAGCGCTAGCTTTAATTGGCAAACAATGAGTTATCTCGGCTTAATCGGCGCGCCCCCCTTATCAGGGGGTTGAGGGGATTGCTACCCGGTCTGCACTTTGCGGATCGTTTCCATCACTTTCGGTTTAACAGTAGCCCAGCGGATATCCGCATCTTTGGTGACCATGATCTCGTCTGCCATGATCCAGGCACTGTTCACTCCAGATATAGCCATCAAAGCCTCTGCCATGGGATGAAACTTGCTAGTCTCCGGCTCAGAAAAAGCCAGGCTCTTGCCATAGGGCAGTAAACTCTGGTCTACCTTGAAGGTGATCGTGTGTTCATTGCGTGTGGGTATAACAGTAATGCTCATAATGACCTCAAAAAAAATCACACCGACTTATTGGATCAAAGAAACCCCGAATTTATTCCGGGCCTCTTCAAGTATTTTTTGTGTAGCCTCTGCGGCCTGAACCTGATCCTGCTCTTTAAACAATTCCACCGCACGAGCCAGATTGAGAAGTACCATTTTCTTAAATGGCGGCCCCTCTTTATAGTTGTAAAAAGCCCAACCCAAATTACCATGGGCCTGCGCATCGCCTTTTTTGCGATGAACAACTATATTGAGTTGCCCAATCGCATCACTCCACCGTTCCTGCATGTTATAGACATTTCCCAGAGTGACCCGCGCATCCATATTGACCGGCTCCAACTCCACCGACTTTTCCAGAGAAGTTGCCGCTTTGCTCAACTGCCTCAGGTTCTTGTAGGCAATCCCCAAGTTGTAATGCGCCACCGGAGATAGAGCATTTGCGGCAATGGATTTTTCATAAGCCTCCACCGCTTTCTCAAACTGCCCCTCGGAACTGAACCGGTTGCCCTCCTGAAACCACTGCTCAGGACTGAGCCCCCAGGCACTGGAAACTTGAAATAAAAACAGAGCTAGAAAAAGTCCTACCCTCATTTGCAACATGCCTCAATCCGGTAAATGAAGCAAAATTTTACTCCGTTCAAAATCAAATAGCAACCTACTAGGCGTAGGGCCAAATTGCAAAATCCCGTTGTTTGACTAACAAAAAAAGTCGATATCACTTTTTTTTTAGGTCATTGTAGTCTTAAAAGAGCTGATTTAAGATATCTTTGGGCTGCAATAAGATCTGGCCTCAGCCTTAAAGTCTCTCTAAAATGGTGAACGGCTTCTGTCATCTTTCCTTCTTGAAACAGAACAAGGCCAAGATTATAGTGGGCGTTTGCAAAGTCAGGTTCGAGCTTAACAGCTATCTTATAATTGGATATAGCTTCCTCATTCTTCCCCTCAGAGACGAGAGCATTTCCAAGATTGAAATGTGCGTCGACATAGTCAGGCTTGATTTTAATAGCCATCTTTAAATGAGAAATAGCCTCCTCAGTCTTATTTAAGGGAAATAGAGCAAACCCAAGGTTGAAATGTGCGTTGGCGTAGTCAGGCTTGATCTTGATAGCCATCTTGTATTGAGAAATCGCTTCCTCAATCTTCCGTTCAGAAAACAGAACAGCCCCAATATAGTTATATGCGTCGGCGGAGTCAGGGTTGAGCTTAATAGCTATCTTGTAATGAGAAATCGCTTCTTCATTCTTCCCATCAGCAACCAGAGCACTTCCAAGGTTGAAATGTGCGTCGGCAGAGTCAGGGTTGAGCTTGATAGCCATCTTGTAATGAGAAATCGCATCCTCATTCTCCCCCTCAGTAACCAGAGCACTTCCAAGGTTGAAATGTGCGTCGGCGGAGTCAGGGTTGAGCTTGATAGCCTTCTTGAAATGAGAAATCGCCTCCGCATTCTTCCCCTCAGCAACCAGAGCAATTCCAAGGTTGTTATACGCCTTGGTGTGGGTAGGCTTGAGCTTAATAGTCATTATGTAGTGTGAAATCGCTTCTTCATTCTTATGTTCAGCAGCCAGAGCTATCCCCAGGTTGTTATGTGCTATCCAGGCGTCAGGGTTTTTTTTAATTGTGTCTTTCCAGAGTGATAATTCATTCTTGTAAACAGGGCCCTGATTCCAGGTTAACTTCCCTAAAGTGATTAATAGCGCAGCTAACAAGATAAAAGAAGCCAGGGATTTTTTGTTGCCAGTTATTGTGTCTACTCCATTGGAAAAAATCACAATTATTCCAATACAAGCCAGGTATTGAAAATGATCTGCAACAAAAGAATATCTCATGGGATAAACATTAAAAAACCCCAGCGCCGGGAAAAGTGAACCCGCAAAAAATAAAATGGACGTTAAGGGTCCTCTGCCAATCTTTTTCCTCCAATGCCACAAAAAAAATATCAACAATAAAAACGTAAAAGGATAAATGTATTGCGACCAAATAGAATCATCTATATTCCAACGGGGATAAGTGAAAATAACTGGGTTCGGCCAAACCAGTTTCCCTATATAAAACCATAGAGCTCTACCTGCGATTAGGAGTCGGTCTAAAATAGAGAAATCCCATTCAGGACCAATAGCTCCAACTCCAGATTTTTCCAACCGAATAGTTATAATCGAAAAAACAAAACCAAGGGTGAAATACGGAATCATCATCAGGAAGATCTTTTTCCTGATACAATTTTGTTTCCACCAGTGAATAAGCAAAATCACTGCTGGAAGAGTGGAAGCTACTGTTTTGCTCCAAAGAGCACAAATAAAGAAAAACAAGGAAACTCCATAGATAAACCATGGCCTTTCCCCATTTTGATCTTCATTAAAATTAAGAGGTTTGTCCGGATTATAAAACTTCAAGAAAAAATAAAATGAAAGAAAGGAAAAAAAACCTGACAAAAGATTTTTTCTTTCTGCAATCCAGGCCACTGATTCAACTTGAACAGGATGAATGGCAAATATAGCGGCAGCCAACCAACTTCCTTTAACTTGCAAAAGTGAAAGGATACGCCAAAGAAGGACTGTATTAATGCAATGCAATATTACATTATCTACGTGGTAGCCCAACGGATCCAAAGACCAGACCTTATGTTCAATCCAAAAGCTGGTAAAAACCAATGGATAATATTGAGGTGTCGCCAGTAGATCAAACCAAATTCGTTTGAGACCATCGATATCATTTAAAAGTGGATTGTTAGTTAGATAGCTATCATCATCCCAAATAAAAGAATTCTCAAGAAGCGGGGCAAACACAACACAACACATGAAGACCAAGCCCGCACCCGCTATCCAGGGAGTTTTAAAATAAGGGAAAACTTTACTCATGCACTCATTTTTTTAGATTATGTAAAGGGGTCGCTACTTAACTACAAGCTTATTGATTATCGCCAGGCGAAATTATAACAACTTCTTACTTCGAAAAGTAGATTCTCCGGCGAGCCGCCGGTGGCTACTGACAATAGTTTTATGGCTAACAAAGGGTTATCACGGCCCAAGAGTCTTTGATCATTCGCCTCCCCTGCAAGGGGTCTTCTGCCGCAGGCAGCAGGTTCCCTTGAGTTCTATCAATGCCTGGAGGAGCCCTGCCATCTCTTCGACGAAAACCCCCAGTTGGCTCAGTTTCCGTGTGGTCGTTTGAATCTCCAAATCCATCGGCGTGTCAGACTGATCGGCGGAAAGAGTCATCCCCATAGACGCGATACCCCCGATAATATGATTGATCGCGATGTCGGTAGGGTCGAACATCGAGCGCCCATCCCCTTCCGAGTTTTCTACGGTACGAGTTATGATATGGATGAACCCGCCCGTCCAGCCGGGGTATTTGTGCAATCCCTCACTGTAGAAATCACTGATCCCCTCTTCCGTTTTGAATACCTCCGTTAGTTCCAGCCTGCCATTTTCAACCGTTTCATTGTTTTCCATTTTACTCTCCTGTTGTTTTGTCATAAAAAAAGCCGAGTGGTGACGTGGACAACAGGGTCCACCCCGGACCTCACGGTATCCGGGCCACTCGACCATTACGGGCACTAACAAAAAAAGCTCCATATGGCTGGAGCTTACGCCCCTGTTGTTTCGTCAGTATTAATTTATTCCTGAGGTGGAGTTATGTCAAGCAGGAGTTACGGAAAACGGAACTACTCAGCGTAAGGCAACTTGGCGTGGAGCCAATGTAAAACTTCCCTTCTCAATTATACTCTTCATTAGCTTTCGTGCCCTAGAAGGGTAATAAGGGGGATTAACAGCTTCATTCAGTTTGCAACGATTCTATTGCAAAGTTCCTCAAACTAAACTCAAGCAATTTTAGAGTTTATCCGGTATTAGCTAGTCAAATTTGGCTCTTTCGATAGTCCGCCTATGAATAAGGGCGGCAGGAGAAAACATTTGGTTCATCGTCCACTCCATAAGGAATTGAGGGTCCTCAAAGTCATCATCTATGTAATATTTAGTTTTTAACATGCTTTTGCGAGCTTTATTGTTTGGATCTCCATTTAGTTCTATTTCTTTCAGATAACCAATAGCACGATTTCTAATATACTCGTAATCAGTGAAATTAATAGGGACTTCATTCCTTAATAACACTCTCGTTTTTTTTTGAATTAAAATCTCCGAACTTTTCCATGGTTTCTCAATTTTTGGTCCAATAAAATCCGGACCTATGAAAAAAGCAATTAAATCATGAAGAAACTCCCAAAGGTTATAATAAATCGAATATTTTGAAACAAACATTAGACCTTGATGGCTTCCCGATGTTAGTTGAGAGTTTTCGGCAGCCCAATAGTAGTTTCGAATTACTTTAGCTACTTTTCTCCAAAAACTATCATCACTTTTAAGTGAGTCTGTGCTTTCAACAGCAATAAGCTCTCTAACTTGGTTTGTGATGAAGTTGCCATCCAACCAAAGAGAAACGGTTCGTGTTTGAGCTGAATATGGAGGCATATACAGATTGTTAATATTAACCAATTTTTTACTTTTAGAAGAACCAAGAGTTTTTAATATGGCTTGTCTGTAGTTATACTCCCAAACCCCTGTAATTAAACAATTTTGCGTAAGAAGCGATCGTGACCAGAAAGCAACTTCTTGACGTTCCTCATTTTCGTTAAACAAGGTTAAATTGGGATTGCGAATATCATCAACTTTAAAAGAAGTTGTATCCGAAGCAGGAACAGTCGTTACACCTGGAGGTTGCTTGTTGGGGTCATATAAATCTTCGGACAAATACTTTGAAAGGAAAGCACCGAAAGCCCCTTCATGGAGTTTGCCCACAGAATCTGATGCAGCCTTTCGAATAATACTAATCCAAGACTCACAATTCTCAATATTTTTCCTTAATCTTATCAATCTTTCACAAATAATAAAACCGCTTGTATCTTTTATGAATTTATTTTCCTCTACTATCTGTTCCAAATATCTCCGGGGTAACAGCCCTTGAACTAAAGACCATAAAGATAAGATTTTGAAATAAGTCCGAGATTCATACTCAGGTAGATCTAATTCTTGAAAAATTTGGGCGGATTTGATCAACAATGCTAAAGCATGATTGAAACCCAACTCAGGGAAGTTTTGTGCCCAATTACTTTTAGTTTTTTCTTTTTCAAAGCTCCTATTTTCATGTTCGTCAATAGCTTTAAAAACCTCCTCTATAAGAGAAGAACAATTCAGGTCGTCAGAAAGCTGCTTTAAATTCAGACCCGATGGTATCTCTGATTTTATATCTATGAATTTGACATAATTTACTAAAAAAATACAACTCTCCTCTTTTTCAAAATTATCCTTAGAGTCATCCAAGTTGCGTAAGTCCTTTAAAAGGCTCTTCATTTTCGTAATTAATAAACATTCAGCGAGGCTAAAAAGAGCGACAGCTTTCCAAAAACCTTGATGTTCGCCTGTATATGGATTGAAATTTGTTGAATAATTGGTTCTTAAGCTATAGCATTTCGAAAAGTAACCCATAGCTCTTGAAGGTTGATTGAGAAAAAATGCTAAACGCCCTCGACGAATCCAAGTTGCGGGTTTGTCATATAATGCATTTTTAATGTCTTGAGGAAAATCTATTTTCAAATCAAACTTTCCCGGCCCATGCTTTAATCCTAGAAATCCTTTACAGATGAAGGGCTGGACAAATATATTCCACTTAGAGTCTCCAGCTTTGATAATCTCTAAAATTCCACCACCATTTCCGGAAACACCTATTATTTTCACCCAGTTATTTACTACCTGACAGCCTCTTTCATAATATCCCATTGCTGTATAATAATTGTGCCTTCGCTCATATAAATTCCCCAGTTTTAAAATGGTAAATAGAAAAATATTTAAATCACCAATGTCACTATTCCTAGTGGGGTTTAAAACCTTTTTTTCAACCATGCCTAATGTATGTAGAAAATATTCTGCAGCCTGATCGAAGTTCTCTTCGAAGAAGTAAAAATTTCCTAATATCCCTCTTAGTACTGCAGAAGATTCCATGCCTAGTTCTTTAGATTCCTGAAGCAGATTTTTGTAGTGAAGTTTGATTTGTTCTGCAGATTCCATGGAAAATGTGAAGGAAGATGACTCCATTTCGCTTACACGAGATATATAAGTTATTTCGCGTTCAAACCCTGATGCAAATCGATATCTTAAAAAACCATTACGTATCAAACGTAGAAATGGTTTTAAAACCACTTCCAGTAAAGAGGTCACAGTTGAGTTGAGATGTGGGGAGCTATGGATATTAATAGCATCGACCATTCTTTCTAAATACCTTCTGGAAAAACCACGTTTATGGAATTTGAAAATGTGATTTAACGCATTGATCGTTGAAACCTTTAACTTGTCGTCTGCCGCAACCAGTTCCCTCCCTATATGGTGTCCTAAAGGGATATAAATGTTTGCAGCCAGGAGAATTCTTTGATGATCAATATAACTTATTGAAAGCATGAATTTTGTAGACGATTTAACTGCAGGAATTGAGAGCCTGTTGTCATGCATGCTTGAGTCATAGGGGTGAACAAACTCTTCAAACACAGTGTTCAGCCTTTTTAAGTTGCCCCATGTATGATAGGTCAAATATAAAATTAAATGTCGCAACGTCAAAATGATATACCTGGCATCTTCCTCTCGTAGTGCGCTGTCTCGTAGTGCGCTGTCTCGAAGAACACAGTCTCGTAGTGCACTGTCTTCAAATCCCGTCTCTAAAAGATATTTATGATAAACCTTTAGTCTAAAAGGGCGATAATCAGAATGCTTGTAAGGTAGGCCTTTATTTCGAATATCTTTTTTAAAAAAATATTTTTCATGAATATGCTGAGCCACCTCCCAAGTCATCAGTTTTTTGCAAACAAAAACTTCCACCATGCTGTCCAGTCTATTAGAACCTAATCCATCTGAATCTTCCTGATTCTGATTCTCCAGTTCGTCAGAATTGTCAGTTAAAAGAGAGGGTATCTCAAAAACATTGCTGAAAAGACTTTCATATAACATTCCAGAACTATCTTGATCGGAATAATAGCTGTCCAACATTTCTTTTCCAGCGATAAAAATAAATCGGGCTTGTCCCCAGGTAATAAGGTTTTTAAAGCTCCTAATAGTTGATCTACTTCCTTTTTTCTTTCAAAAAGTTTTTTAGATATATCTTGAAAACCATTTTCAGTATTGGATGGGTCCTCAAGTGCAATTTTGTCCATTTCATCAAAAATAAATATAATATCGGGACGAATAAATGGCAGTGGGAGGAAAACATCCCGACAATCTTCTAGAATCGATAGTAATTCGCTCTCAATCTGTCGTTCATCTAATGGCAACTCTGCCTTGCTCCACCTGAAAGTAAATCCCCCTTTGGAAACTTTACGCTCAAATCTTTTGGTATAAACCATCCTGTTGTAGAGGTTTTCCAACCTCCTTAACATCCTATGTTCGGTTGGTAGAATCCGGGAAAACAAAAAGTGAACTATAAGAATAATTCCAAGAAACACAAGAAAATGATATGTGGACGTATTTTTATTTAATGCCCATCCAGAAAATTCTATTCCTATGCCAATAGATGCTTCCACCCAACGAAAAATGGGGTATGTTATTGGTTTGTTTCTATCTATAGCTGAATAATATTTATCCCGTTTATAATCAGGCCAAGTTGTTTGTAGAAATCCCCAATGTGGGATTGTTTTGCCTTCATCAATGCGTTCACTTTTGAAAACTCCGTAGCCATGGTAGTTTTTCAATGAATTAACAATCGTTTTTTTGAGCAAGTGGTATCCACATGGAATATTGAGGTTACTATCACAATGCGTTGGGTAAAAAATATTGAGCGATTTATGTATATCGCTATGAAGATTATTAAAAATGACAAACTGAAAATGACTGATAGTAGCTGTAAACCCAATAACTCCAATCCAGTAAAGGAGCAATCTGAACTTATTGTGTATGCAGGATGTCAACTGCTTTCTTAGCAGGCTTACAATGTTATACAAAACCTTGTTTGTTTTGAGAGGCTGAAAACTTAAATTCACTTTAATTAAAACAACGGGTAGAAAAAGGTTTCTTATATTATGGAAAAACTGATTGGTTTTTATTCCATGCATCAATCTCAAGTGTTGGCTACAGCTCCAAAATAAGAGGCTTAAAGCGGTAACAAACCCAAACATGGTGAAAGGAAGATAAAGCCAAATGATCGCAGGAAAAAAAACAACGATCAAAAACCAATTCAATTGTTTTTTGTATGGCTCTATACGCTTAAACAAAATGATTGCAAGAAAGAAAACAACGATAAAAAGCCAATTAAATATTTTTTTGAATAGACCTGTATGCTTAAAGACTACGATCGCAGGAAAAAATTCAACGAAATAAAGTTCTTTCAATCGTTTTTGGATCTTCGCTTTTAGCGTAACCCAAAAATATTTTTTGTCTTCTTTATTTACTGCGTCTACTTTTATATTATTTTGAGATTGGAAAGTAATTTTATCGTATTTAATAGTCCTCTCCGCTGACCATGGGATTTTTAATTTCTGCACTATCACAACCAGCGCCCAAACAACTAAACCATCAAAAACTGCCCATTTTAAAAAATCTATTGGCACAGGTGACTCTTTCCACCAACACGTAATAACTATTACAGATATAAGTAAAATTCCAGTTGGAAACATCCATTTGGGAATATCAATTGTTGGACCTTTTATATAGTTATCCAGTGCTTTTTCGACTGCTTTAGTTTTTCCTGCACCTCGGTATCCTGAAATCAGATAACTACCTGTGTCAAATCTGGAGTTTTTCAGTATGGCAACGAAACTTTTTAGAAACTTATCTCTCCCGATAAAAAATTTATCATCCGGATGGTCTAAAAGTGGGCCATAAGAGGTTTTATAGGAATTTAGAGGTAGATTAACTTTTAAATGATTTTGTAAAGAACCTGTTTCTTCTTCTGGTGTTTGAAGTTGACCATTATTGGCTTCTGTATTAATAGGCATAGGGATATTGTAAATATTGGAGTTAGAGTTGTTGTAAATACCAGGTTTTGGTGATTGTAGTTTTTTAAGTTTTACTTTACAAAGTCAAAGATTCAAATCCACTGTTGAGTGATTTATAATTAGCCTCGCATTGAAGTTCCTATATAGGCAGTGCGAATTTAACCCGAAACCAACAGAAGGGAATATACCATAAGAGATATTATCGGAGTTGGAATTTGAAAAAAAAGATAAAAAATAATCCTACTCTACGTGAGTGGTCCTTCGACATACCCCCTCAGGGCAAGAAGGTAACGGTTGAATATCACTAGCTCAGGATGACAGTAGTTCGGTGGGGTTACACTATCTCAGAATGACGAGGGTTTTACGTTGGCCCTGCGCCCAGCAGCCAGTAGCGGTCGGATTTCTTTTCTACCGACAAGGTACAGCCCAGGACGTTGGAAAGGGTTTCTGAGGTCATCATTTCGTCTTTCCTGCCTTGTGCCGCGATTTGACCGTCTTTCAGGAAAAGCACATGGGTGATGACACAGGGCATGATTTCTTCTATCCTATGTGTCACATAGATCATGCAGGTATTTTTTTAATCTTCCATGCTTGCTAATTATTCTCTTTCCCTCACTTCGAGTACCTCACGACGAATCGATTAGAACCGAAAGGTGAGCATGGAACCCAAATAGGTGATATCACGACCAGAAGTGGTTTCATCAAGAAATTTCCCAGCATTGAAATAGACAAATATTCCTTTTACATCCAAGTGTCGGTTGAAGATATATTTTGCTTCCAACTCTGGCTGAGTCCCGACATAGCGGGCCTGGCTGGATTGACCACTACGCAATACTCCGTTACCAATTGAATAAACACCGTCGTTCAGGCTGTCGCGCCAGATAAACAAAGTGCTCGTAGTGACCGACCAGTGTTCATCCAGGGTCAATGTTATTCGAGGGTGTAAGTCGCGCTGGTTGATGAGCCCACTGGCAGCAAGCTGACTGATGTGTTTCCCTTTTGGGAAAAATGGATTGAATGAGTTTAAGTCAGCATCTGCCGGATCATCATCCCCTGAATAAATATCTGCGCGCAGACTGAAACGTACCTTTGCCGGACCCTTAAGTGAAATCGTATAACCCGTATCGGATGCCAGGGCATAGGCATTTATATTTCCCCGACCAAATTTTCCAAACTGATATAAAAACTCGAAATTGTAATCCAGGTTTTTAACTTTCCCCCATAGTCGAGTCCCAAAAGTGTGCCTCGTTTCTTCCTCGCTTCCCTGGTCATAAACCGCATCGCGATTGTACAACCCTATATAATATAGATCAGTGTTCAAATCAAAATTTGTCGGCAAATTCTTCCGCACACTGTAAAGACCCCAGACAGTGTTTTTATTTCTAGATTTATTGTCGAAGACCTCTTGACCAAGTGTCACAGGGCGGGCACCAAAAGCACGCACATCCCAGTTGTCTGTACGGTATATACCGGTTAACCCATCGTGACTGAGGCGCATATTGGGTCGCTCGCGGTAATTGAAAAAACGTCTGCTTCCAAAAATAATTTCCTGTCGTCCAGCTCGCATCTTCAAGCGCTGCCCCGATTTCTCCCACAACTTAAAATCGATGAAAGCCTGGTTCAGGTCAAGCCAGTCCTTATCTACCCCTCGGGGGCCACCATTCCGTCCGGATTCGATACCGCTCATCAACTGCCCGAACAATCTGATACTCTCTCCTAAATGCAGGTCTGCATGCCCCAGGTATCGTTGCAGATAATATCCATTAGTATCCTGGACACCCTTGCCCCAGTTATTATTATCAATGTATTCATAATGCTGGCGGGTTTCTCCTCCAAAGCTCAAATATACGGATTTAGATTTATTGAGTGGAATGTACTTTATAGTGTCAAAAAAATCTGTTCTCTGGTTGGGGTTCTGTAGAAACCTGTAATCTTCTTTGTATCTTGAGGAATTGAATGAGGGCCGCTCTTCATTAGCCCAGGCTGGAAATGCAACCCAAAACATCATAATCACCAACACCCAGGTTTTACGAAAATCAGGTGATGTGAAAGATTTAATATTTTTTAATAATGCAGACTTCAATATTATCATAATGATTTGCTCGATATTAAAGGACAATTAATAAGGCAGCATTCTTTTTCCCGCAGTTCTATGGAATGAGATTGCCTCGAAAAGAATTGCGGCTGTGTCGATTGTAAAGTTCTTCGATATATTCAAAAATATTCATCTTTGCTTTCTGATGAATATTTTGCATCAAAATTTTACCAACTCCCCTTAGTTTAAAAGAGTTAAAGTACCTAGATTTTAAACTTACGAACCAAACCTTGCAGATCAACAGCAAGTTTTGAAAGTTCACCAGCAGCATCCTTAGTCTGGCTGGAACCCTGCGTTGTTTCTTCTGCTGCTGTAGAAACTCCAGCAATGTTCTGAGAAATTTCACTCACCCCTTTTGCAGCTCCTTGAACATTCCGCGACATTTCACTCGTAGTTGCACTCTGTTCCTCGACGGCGCTTGCAATGGTATTTGATATATCGTTAATATTATTAATGACCAGACTAATCTCACCAATAGCATCTACCGCTCTACCTGTATCACCTTGAATGGACTGAACTTTATTGCTGATTTGCTCAGTGGCTTTTGCCGTCTGATTCGCCAGTTCTTTCACTTCATTTGCCACGACGGCAAATCCTTTTCCAGCCTCACCAGCTCTAGCAGCTTCAATCGTCGCATTCAATGCGAGGAGATTGGTTTGTTCAGCAATTGAAGTAATTACTTTAACGACTTCACCAATTTCCTTTGAGCTTTCGCCTAAAGCGCTGACGGTTTCATTGGTTCTTTTTGCCACCTCGACGGCTTCATTGGAAATCTTGGCTGCCTCAGTGGAGTTGCTAGCTATTTCTCCAATACTCGCTGTCATCTCCTCCGCACCCGTGGCAACAGTCTGAACATTATTACCCACCTCTTCACTAGCTGTAGCCACAACCCCAGCCTGAGCGGAAGTTTCTTCAGCGTTGGCAGACATAGTAGTGCTGGTTGCGGTGAGTTCTTCTGCGGCAGCACCTACGGACCCTGCATTATTGCCAATTTCCCCAATATCTTTTCGCAATCCCTTTAAAAACCTATCCAGGCCTTCTCCCATCTGCCCAATCGCATCTTCGCCTTTTACAGTTATATCTTGGGTCAAATCTCCCTCTGCTGCAGCGTTTACAACCTCAAGGATTAAGTTGACATTTTGCCGAAGTTGTTCGGCCTGCTGACGTTCGCGTTCTGCTTGTTCTTCTTTTTCTTTTGTTTTTTCTGCTTCTGCTTGATGTTCTCGGGCAACCTGCTCCTTCTCTTTTGCAAGGTTTTTCCTTTCGAGTTCTTGTTCGCGTTCAGCTTTCAAACGAATATCTTCGTTTAGCCTTTTGCTCTCCTCTTCAGCTTTCTTTAGGCCCTGAGCCAGTTCATTTACACTTCCCCCCAACGCTCCAAGTTCATCAGTAGAGTCAATTACAATTCTTTGCTCGTAATCACCTGCTTCAATTTTTCCAAGAACATCCACCGTGTTAGTAAGAGGATTTGTTATTTTTCGAGCAATAATAACAGCGATAACCCATCCAGCAATTAACGCGAGAAGAGCTACGATTGTTGCTTCAATCTTTGCAGAACTAATACTGGAATTTACATCCTCTTCTAAAAATTTTTGATCCTTTGTGGCAGATTCCTTAACAAATGCGATTGCTTTGGAAACCAATGCTCCATTTTTGTCAAGGGTATTTACTCGGACTCCATTACGCTTGGTGATAGTCTCAACAACTTGTTGAAAAGAGTTCATATAAACAGGCCACTGTTTTTGGATCAGAGCAAGAAGTTTACGACGTTCAGGATTTGCCAAACTTTTATCTAAATTGTTCAGACCTTTAAGAAGATTATTTGATTCCTTCGTAACTCTTTTCGAATCTTCTTTGCTGTTTGTTACTAAAAATTTAAGAACATATAACCGGGCAAGCAACAGGTCTTGAGTTGCCAAACCGGCAAAGCTGGCTGACTCGTAATCCTTTGCATCAAAGGCACCCTTGTTAATTGCTGATAAATCGAGGCGAATTTTAGGCCCCAACTTATTTAACTGATTGTTGACCAGCTCATTGCGCTTTTGGATTAAAACTGCTATCTGAGCTATACCTTCTCCATATTTAGTCAATCCATTATCAATCTTATCAATTGCGTCCGCACGCTCAGGTTTTTGGATTTCATTTTGAGCTCGGTCAACGAGTTTTCTGATTTCCTTAAAGTTTTCATCAGCCTTGTTTTTGTCTTCATCTTTGTTAGACATGATGAATTTAAGGACGTTTATTCTCAACTGGGCAATAGTGGATTCCAGTTCTGTTACGAGCTTGGCATCTTCAGTCATATCAGACAATGAAGTAAAACTATCGTTTAGTTTTATTAAAGAAAAAATCCCGTCTGCCGCCAGAAAAACTGTGAAAACTAGTACGCTCCCAAATCCCAAATACAGTTTTTTAGAGACTTTCAATTTATTTAAAAATGAGATTTTTGTACTAATATCCCCCGCCTCGGTCATATTCATTTTGAAATCCTCACCATTTAGTATGAAAACAATAAATCCATGTTTGCTTTAGCGCAGTAATTGCGCCAAAAAAATCTAAATAAACCTACAAAGTTTTGCTTACAAGGTATTTTTACTTTAGCCCCTTTAATTTCAATAGTTTTATTAATATTTAAATTAGCAAAAATATAATGAGTGATAGATCGAAAGATCGATCACTTGATTACCCTGCTAAAAAATATTGAGTATTTAAATAATTTCCAGGTGATTGTAAATATTTTTTGACTCTTCAAGGCCTGGGATTAGCAAAGAAAATAAACCTCTCTGATAATTTGAAACCAAAAAAATTTCATACTCTCTTTGAATTATTATTTTCCTAATAAGAGTTTTTTGCTTTTAGATAATCGGCTTAGGTTTTCAACTACCAATAAAGTACAAAAACCATAAATGAAAATATATAAATCGAGTAACTTGGCTAATAACCAAAGGAACAACCCAATGGAAGAACTCGGGATGAAATGAAAAACAAGTAGGATATTGCGAACTTTGCTCTAGTTCAGTAACCCTAAGCTGATTCAATCCGAAAACCAAAAATCAACGCATATCTAATTTTAATAATTGTGCAAAAAACCATACTAAATGGCAGTAATATAAATTTTACATAAAAATCATATAAATTTTACATAAAGGGGGTCAAGTCCACGCTTGACAGCATATTTTTCTCAAACCAGAAGTGGACCAGGTCTTTTCTTTACTACAATCTTCCAATTCTCAGAGAAACGGAAATCGACAAAGAACCCGATATCGGAATTTCCATAAAAAATATATTGCACAAAGGAAATTATTAGGCGGGTGAAGTGTTGGACTCTTCGTGCTTCGACGTACCCCTTGAGGGGGCAAGAAAGCAACGGTTGAATATCACTGGCTCAGGATGCAGAATGACGAGGATTATTACTTTGGCCCTGCGCCCAGCAGCCAGTAGCGGTCGGATTTCTTTTCTACCGACAAGGTACAGCCCAGGACGTTGGAAAGAGTTTCTGAGTTCAACATTTCGTCTTTCTTCCCTTGCGCGGCTACTTGGCCGTCTTTCAGGAAAAGCACATGGGTGACGCAGGGCATGATTTCTTCTATCCTGTGCGTCACATAGATCATGCAGGTGCTTTTTTGTGCCAGCTTCTGCAGGGTTTGCAGAAACCGTTCACGGGTTGGGATATCGAGTCCGGCGCAGGGTTCATCGAGGATCAGCAGCTTGGTACGGTGGACCATGGCCCTTGCCAGTAAAACTCTACGAGCTTCACCGTAAGACATTTGGCGGAAGGACTTGTTACTCAGGTACGCAATACCAAGATGATCCATGGCCTTGAGTGCCGATTCTTTTTGATTTGGCGTGACCTGATCGTGCAATCCTATTGAAGAGAATAAACCCGAGGCCACCACCTCCCAGCCGGTTGCCGGACGGTCATAATTAGTCTGGTATTCTGCGGATACATAGCCCAACTTTTCACGAATTTCCAGAAGCGGACTGTGCTCGCGTTTGCCGAACCAGTTCACCTGCCCGCCATAGACCGGGATGATTTCACCGAAGATCAGCTTCATGAGCGTGGTCTTGCCGCAGCCGTTATTTCCCACAATCGCCCAGTTCTCGCCTTCGTTCATGGTCCAGCTTAAAGACTTTAGAACCGGGTTGCCGCCGACAAACACATCTGCATTTTTGATCTCGACCAGAAAACTTCCCATCAAAAAAATCCTTTTCTATTGGATGGCTATTTTTTTATCCTGCGCTGAGGTGGGCAGGTGAGTCGACCCGCACAACAATTCCACCACGGGTTCATCACCATAGTACTGGATGATGTTGAGTGCCGCATACTCCTGCTTCATTCTGAATATTCTTTTTATCGGCACTTCCAGCAAATGCGAAAGGATGACTCGATTCACACCTCCGTGACAAACGAGTGCTATCCGTTCGTTGGGATGCCGGGCAATGATTTCCTCAAACTTGGGAATGACTCTTTCTCTGAGCTGGTCAAACGTCTCTCCTCCTTTGACTTGAAACTTTTCCGTATCCTTCATACGTTCTTCAAGTTGTTTGGGGAAATTCTTCTCAACTTCCGTAACACTCAGGCCCTCCCATTCGCCAAAAGACAGTTCTCGCAGTTCGGGGTAAGCCACAGGTTCAAGCTTATGCGGTTCACCCAGTGACCGGGCACCTGTTCGGGTACGTTGAAGGTCACTGGAGTAAATGGCTGTGAAGGGCTCATCTTTTAATAGCTGAGCCCATTCCTTAAACTGGTCTTCCCCTTTCGCGGAAAGCCCCACATCGTAATGCCCGTTGAAGGACACTTCTTTTGAGTTTGCGGTTTCGCCATGACGGAAAAGGTAGACCCGGCAGGAAGGTT
>JAJDBI010000290.1 GCA_029261435.1 Nitrospinaceae bacterium | reverse complement strand
CATTTATCCAATATTTACAAAAGTTTTTTGAGCCGGTAAGAGATCTTGCAGAAAAATTCAATATCATACAAACGGCTATGGCATCCTCTGAACGGATTTTTGAATTGTTGGATACACCCGAGCAATTGCCTGATCAAGTTCCACCTCAACCCGAATACAAGATAAAAGGAGACGTTGAGTTTAAAAATGTTTGGTTCGCATATAATGATGAAAACTATATTTTAAAGGATATTAGTTTTTCTCTTTCTGAAGGTGAGAGCCTTGCCATTGTTGGCGCGACCGGTTCTGGGAAGTCCACTCTGGTCAATGCGCTTTGCCGTTTTTATGATATTCAAAAAGGTGATATCCGGTTTGATGGGACTTCCATCAAGGATGTTAATAAATATGATTTGCGCCGCCAGATCGCGTTGGTTCAGCAGGATGTGTTTTTATTTTCTGGAAATATTTTGGATAATATTCGGCTGGGAAATCAGAAGATGGCGCAGGAAGAAATTGAATCCATTTCTCGAGCTGTCAGCTCGCACAACTTTATCACCAGTCTTCCTTTTAAATACGAAGAGGAGCTAAAGGAAGGTGGTGTAGGGATTTCCTCTGGTCAGCGACAATTATTATCTTTTGCTCGGGCTTTGGCCAGTAACCCAAGGATATTGGTTCTGGATGAAGCGACCTCCAGTGTTGATCCGGAAACTGAAAACCTGATCCAGAGTGGAATTCAGGAGTTGACGCGCGGTAGAACCAGTATTATCGTTGCACACCGGATGTCCACGCTCATGCACGCGGATAAAATTCTTGTGCTGAAGCATGGAGAAATATTAGAGTTCGGACCAAGAAAGGAACTGTTGCAACAGAAGGGTGTTTTTTATAAACTCTGCCAGTCGCAGTTACAATCCCAATGCTCTGATCAAACGGGAGAATAATGGATACAAAAATTCACAGTAAAACCCCTCAGGAAATCTTGAGATTGATCAATAATATCCCTTTTTTTCAGTCTTTCAATGTAGCCGAAAGGCAGGAGCTTTCTGCTCTAAATAATCAGGTTATTGAATACTCTGATAAAGTGGCGATCGTTGAAGAAGGTCAGAAAGATATGGCTGTGTTCATAGTCCTCAAAGGCGAAGCCATCGTAACCCGAAATGATTTGCCTAAAGTAATCATCAATACTCTTGCCGAGGGGGATTTGTTTGGTGAGGTGTCCTTCCTGATGCAAACCCCCCGCACTACTAATATATTGACCAAGTCCAGAGCCAAAGTTTTGAAACTGGACCCAAAGATGCTTGAAAAGCTCACTCCAGAAACCCGCGAAAAAGTTAAGGATAAGTTCATTGCTGTTCTGGTGAACCGGATCAGCGAAATGAACACAGCACTTGTCCGGCTGAAAGTGGAAATGGAAGCGATTAGCCAGGCAGCGGTGGATTACCAGACAGAATTTGACAAGATTCTGAAATCCGGCAGGACCATGAAAGATGTTTTTGCCGGTATCAACGAAACCATTGATGATCTGATTCGTTAGGGATCTTTTCTCGATAAATATCTCACCTACAGAGTATTTTGTTTTTCAATATTATTTCCTAAGTCCAGGGAATCCCCTTTTTTTGTCAGTTCTTTCCCCGGGATCCTTTCTTTTGAGAGGATTTAAGTGCTTGTCTATACATAGTGGACTGACCTTACTCATGGGGAATTGTGGAATTGTGGTAGTGGTAGAGGGGTATATTTTTGACCTGATTAAAAATACTGTGTTCTAATAAAGTGTATGGTGTCGTGGGTCTGAAACTTTGTAAGGGAGCGAAGAGCCATGAGACTGAATAAAAGGACAACGTATCTGTAACCCTGTAAACTAAAAAGGTGAGACCGATGAGAAAACTAGTTTATGTTTTAGCGGCATTTCTTTTTGTTTTTCTGTCTGCTCCCGTGTTTGGGGATGAGGCGGCACTTAAATTCCCCATGCATGAAGGATCCAATGCTGAGGCTCACAAACACAATGAAGAGGGTATTTCCCATTACAATCAAGGGCATTATGATGTTGCGTTGAAACATTTTCAAACGGCATCGAGTATTGATTCTAGCGTGGGTGAAGCGCATTACAATCAGGCCTTGTGTCTGGATAAACTAGGACGACATGGTGATGCGACCAACCATTTTTACGAGGCCAGAAAATATGCTCACGGAAATGAAGCTATTCTCAAGTCTGGTATTCTCAACGCTCATGCGCCGATGAAAAGAGAAGGCTCTTGAGAACCAGGATTATATTTTGTCAGGTTTAGGTTTAAAGGGTTGGGTCAACCGGGAAACGGGGCGATTATTCTGGATGTGTTCGGTGATAATTTCTTCAATGTCTTCTTTCGTTTTTGGGGCGTACCAAACATCATCGGGGTAAACCACCATGGATGGCCCTTGGGCGCAGGCATCCAGACACCCGGCTTTATTCACACGAATCTTTCTTTTTAAGCCCAGTTCGTGGACGCGACCTTTCATATAGTCTAAAAGTTCTGCAGAACCTCGGGAGTGACAACAGCCTCTCGCATCATCGGCTTTTCTTTCGTTGATGCAGATGAAGATATGTTAATCAAAAGGGGGCATGGTTGTTCGACAGGCTGTTTTGCCAGGAAAATCAGAGGTCAGTCTGATTTTGGGAGTTTTGAGGAGTGGGTTTCGTAATACTGCTTGAATTGTCCGAAATTGACATAACATCTTTCACAGCTATCGGGGAAGATGGTAACAATCACCCCTCGTTCAATTTGCGAAGCGAGTTTCAGGGCTCCAACTAAAGCAGCGGCAGATGAATGTCCGACCAAGATACCTTCTTGCTTTTCCAGTGTCTCGACCATATCGTAGCCTTCATCAGTCGGGACGCTGAGTTTTCCATCCAGCTCTTCTTCTTTGTAAATTCCGGGTACGATGGATGTTGCCATATGCTTGAGACCTTCCAGTCCGTGCAGCGATTCTGCGGGTTCCACTGCATAGCATTTGATATCAGGGTTTAATTGGCGCAGGCCTCGAGAGGTCCCCATAACGGTACCTCCGGTTCCGATACCCGCTAGGAAATGGGTGACCCGGTGGTTGGTCTGGGTCCAGATTTCCTGTGCTGTTGTTTCCTGGTGCGCCTGCCAGTTGGAGTCATTGTTATACTGATCTGGCATGAAATATATGTCTGGGTTTTCTTCATAGATTTTCTTAGCCAGAAGAATCGCGCCATCAGAACCTTCAAAGGGACTGGAGGTCACAATTTCTGCACCGTAAAAATCGGCCATCAAGCCTTTTCGTTCTTTGCAGACATTTGCTGGCATGACCAGTTTGACTTTATAGCCTTTGACTTTGCCAATGAGAGCGTATGAGATACCAGTATTACCAGATGTGGAATCGAGGATGATTTTATCCTTAGTGAGCTTGCCGGATTTCTCACCATCTTCGATCATTTTCAGAGCAGGGCGGGATTTAACTGAACCGCCAGCGTTCTTCCACTCGGCTTTGGCATAAATATCGACATCCTTAAACTCCTTCCCTAGATTATGAATTCGAATCAGGGGGGTGTTGCCGATTGCCTTCAATACTGATTGATCAGTGATGACAGGGCAGGTCGGAGCCTGAACTTCAAAAGGAATGGGGAATTTCATCGATTTTGACATTACGAGTATTAGATATCATTTAAACCGGTAACGTTGCGAAATATTTTACCAAACCGGCTATTTTAATTTTCTGATTAACGCGACAAACCACAAAACTCCTCATAGTCAATCAATTCTGTGATTGTGGGTTGGTCACTGCAAACAGGGCACTTCGGATCTTTCTTTAATTTTAATTTCCTGAACTCTGTCCTCAATGCATCATAAAGAAGCAATGAGCCTACTAGAGTTTCACCCTTACCTAAAATCAGCTTGAGTGTTTCTACCACCTGCAGGTTTCCGATTACTCCTGCGAGTACCCCTAAAACGCCGCCTTCCTGACAATTGGGAACTAGTCCCGGTGGGGGAGGCTCCGGATAGAGGCATCGATAGCAAGGGCCTTCATCTGGTTTGAAAACAGTTACCTGTCCTTCAAAACGAAATATGCTGCCATGAACATTGGTCTTTCCTGTCATCACACATGCATCATTGATGAGATAACGTGTGGCGAAATTGTCGGTGCCGTCCAGAATATAATCATAGCCTTCGAACAGGCGCATTATGTTTTCCGAACTTAGTCTTTCATTGAAAACGGTGACGTTGACATCAGGGTTGAGTGCGGAAATCGTTTTCTTGGCGGACTCGGTTTTGAGCATGCCTATGCGCTCGGTATTATGAATGATCTGTCGTTGCAGATTACTTAGGTCAACTGTGTCGAAGTCGATGATCCCCATATTACCGATACCAGCGGCTGCGAGATAAAACGCAGCAGGAGAGCCTAATCCGCCTGCGCCCACCAAAAGAACTTTCGATTCCAATAGTCGACTTTGTCCCTCACCTCCCACTTCGGGTAGGATGATGTGGCGACTGTAACGCTCTATCTGCTCATCGGTGAAATCAATCATCTTAGAGGGTCCCACCTGCTATTGCCG
>JAJDBI010000289.1 GCA_029261435.1 Nitrospinaceae bacterium | reverse complement strand
AAAGAAAAAAGTAGTTAAGAAAAAAGCTGCGAAGAAAAAAGTAGTTAAGAAAAAAGCTAAAGCTAAAAAAAGATAGTCAAGAGGGTTTGATTTTCTTTTCGGCCAAGGCTGATTGCAGTAGATTTACTCTCAATTTAATTTCGCACGTATTAACCCAATATCGTTTCAGCGCCCAACCAACACCGCACCAACCTGCACAACCCATTGTTATTTAAAGCCATGCCGCCCTACATTGAAGTAGGCGGATTTCAGGTAAAACGCCTCAGGAAAGGTTGCTGGGTGGTCCTGAGCGTGCCCCGTTTTAGCAATCCCTTCAAATTTTATCCCTGCAGAACGAATTCCAAGACAGACGGCATCATAAAATTCATTTGCCTGCACATGTCTCGTGCAAGAAGCCGCAAATAATATTCCAGATGCTACCTGCGCACCTGCCTTAGCTAATCTTATATAAGCCTCCAGAGCCTGAGATTTTTGTTTTTTGTTTCTTGCAAACGCCGGCGGATCTAATATCACCAAATCAAAACTACGTTTTTCGGATTTCATTTTGGCTAGTATCTGAAAAGCATCCCCTTCTTCTTGCATGAAACTTGGAGATGGAAATGATTTATCAGGAAAATTTAGTTGCAGGTTTCGCAATGATGTCTTTAACGCAAAAGGATTAGTGTCCACCTCCACCACAGACTTGCACCCTCCCGCCACTGCATACACTGAAAAGCCACCTGAATAACTAAAAACATTCAGCACTGATCGATCCTTGACCATTCCACGAATTTTCAATCGATTGTCTCTCTGATCCAGAAAAAATCCGGTTTTCTGTCCTTCAACAACATCGGCTAAAAACTTCAATCCATTTTCCTTAAACTCCACCCAACTCGAATTCCCACCCCCATACAAAACCTTTCCGTCTCTATAAGTCGAATCAGGTCCCAGCGATTTGCTAATGTTCTGGGCTAATCGCAAAACCACCTGCTGACTATTGAATTCTTTTTGAAACAGTTCACAGAGTTCATTCAAAAATGGAAACCAGCTTGAGGTATACAGCTTTATAACCAGGGTCCCTTCATAACGATCCAGCACAAGCCCTGGGAAGCCGTCATTTTCACCATTTATGACTCGGTACCCTGTAGTCCCCTGTAGTTCCAGTCCCTCCCTGATCAGCTTTGCTGACTTCAGGCGTTCCAGGAAAAAGTCGCTATTAATTTTCTGCGGTTTCCCCAAACTCAACACTCTAAAACAAAGGTCAGCGCACGAGTCCCACAAACCCATGGCCAGAAAACGGTTATTGTGGTCGTAAATCACTCCCAGGTTTTCTGATTCAGCTTCAGGGATCTGGTTTTGGATCTGATATTTAAATACCCAGGGGTAGCCTTTACGAATCTTGCCTTGTAGCGTTTTGGATATCTGAATTTTAATCATTCCCGACTACCTCTCATATTCAACGTTGTGCATCCATATTTTTCACGAGAAGAGAATCACCGATTCATAAGCTTACTGATTCTTGAAGCCTTCTTATTTGATAATTTTCATATGAGGTAGAGCATCCAGAATCTTAACTTGTCTGACCTGTACATGTTTTGGGGTCGGTCTAAGTGCCCAGTGTCGAGGGCTGGGCAGAACTGCCGCCATCCATGCAGATTCAACTGGCGAAAGAATTTTTGATGAATGCTTGAAATATCTCTGCGCCGCCTGCTCGCAACCAAAGATACCATCTCCCCATTCAATCACGTTCAAATAGACCTCCAGAATCCTCTGCTTGCTCCAAAAAAATTCGATCAGTACGGTAAAATAAGTCTCCAATAACTTTCGAAACCAGGTTCGGGTTTGCCACAGGAACACATTGCGTGCAGTTTGCATGGAAATAGTGCTGGCCCCCACTTTCCGGTCTGTTGTCAGGTTGGTCTGGATAGCATACTCAATAGCCAGCCAATCAAATCCATTATGAGCAAAAAATTTCTGATCCTCTGCCGCTAACACTGCTTTTGCAATATTCGGGGACACCTGCTCAATGGACACCCAGGCATTTAGATGAAGAGGAAGGTTCTTCGGAGTGCCGCTTTCCACCCAACGAATCCACATCAAAGGTGTTGTGGGTGGATTCACAAACTTGTATAGCAGAACAGGAGCTATCGTGAGAGCAGCAAAGACCAGCATAAGGTCAAAAGCAACTTTCCAGACACGAATGCGGATGAGCTTTTTACCTTTGCCTCGCTTTCGTTTTTTTTTCACAGGGAGCCCCAAAAAAATAGACCTTGCAGGATCTACTTTCTTACCTTAATTCAAGTTCCGGAAAGAAATCAGCTTTCCTTTATCATAGAGTTATAGAGGTTAACAGTTTTTTGGAAGGCCTGCTGGTGCCGTGGGGGAATATTTCGGGTATAGCTTTTATGATACTTGGAGGTGAAGGGATTATAGATAGCTTTTTTATTTTTCCGATTCTGAATTTCATAGTGCAGATGGGGAGCAAATGTTCGCCCTGTGTTACCCGACTCAGCAATCTGATGGCCCGCCTTGATTGTCTGGCCCCGTTTTACTTTAACTCGACTCAAATGAAGGTAGAGGGTCTTGATGCCCAGTTTTGGGTGATCAATTTCCACACAATATCCATTGGCCCGCACATTCCAGTTAGCGCGTAGGACTTTTCCGTCAAAGCCTGAGTAAACAGGCGTCCCAACTTCAGCTTTAAAGTCTGTCCCGGAATGGCCTCCTGCTTTTTTGCGAAAATCACCAGGCAAGGAAGTAATTTCAATATAATGCCGGATCGGACTCTGAGCTTCTACAATGCGCTGGGCAATCTCGCTTCCCGCGCCATCAAAATAGCCTCCATTGCCTTGATCAAACTCATCAAAATAATACGCTTCAAATGTTTTACCAAAAAACTGGCTTTTATAGGAAAGCTTGAGAATTTTAAACTGCTCGGGTCCCTCCAGTTTCTGATACACCACATTCAGGGAATCACCATTTCTCATGCTTTTTTTGATATCCATGAACCATGCCATAAGACGCCCCAAGTGTGCAGAAAGTGCGGCACATCCGTTTTCGCGGGTCAATATTTTGCATACGGTATAATTCAGGGAACTTTTAACTTTGAAGTTCAAGGTGTGAACGGCTTTGCCCTCAAGAGTCTTTTCGGATGGAACTGTATAAGACACGGGCTTAATGACAGAAACAGGTTGAGGCATCTCCCTGCTCGGCACCTCAGGCAACGCCTCTGACGGTTCAACAGAAATCTGCGAAACCACCCCGGCATCCTGCGGTAAAGATGCGACTACCACATTACTTTCCTGATCAAAAAGGAGTAGAAAAATATTTAGTCCCACCGAGGCAATGAAGAGAAAGCCAAACCCAAAACGAAAGTGACTTTTCTTTTGAATGTTCTGGTTATGAAGCGAGGAGGTGGGAATGTCCATTTTCTTTCCTTCAGTTAAATGATAGAGTGACTATTAAAAACAAGAACAGCTTGAGAAAATCAATGCGGGAAAAAGATCTGCACACAAAACCCGGCAACTTCAAAATTCGCCCCATTATATAAAATAATGCCAATAAATACAATAGGTTCCGAGAAATCCGCCGTGACATACCAACCCGACATTCTATTCCTGGAGGAAGGGGTGAGTGAACACCCTCTTGCTCAGGAAGTTCTTTCCCGACTCTCTGGAGTACCCAGGCAGAAGTATCAGGACATTTCCACCCTCACCAGGCAGATGAAATCCTCACAACACGATGTGTTTGGGGAAGGGAAAAAAAGTCTAGCGTTATCCCGTTTTAAGGGTTCTTTTCTAAAAAAGTGTCCGGGTGTGAGTCCCGGTATGGTGTGTTGCAATTACTACGTAGTAAACTTATCAAAAAACTGCATTTACGATTGTTCTTATTGTTTCCTGCAGGATTTTTTGGGGAACAACCCCATGCAGGTAGCCTATGTGAATGTTGAAGACCTGCTTGACGAATTGGAAGAAGTATTCACACAATATCCTGATAGAAGTTTTCGGGTTGGGACAGGAGAATTGACAGACAGCCTGGCTCTAGACACTATCGTCCCTTACACCGACTACCTTCTGCCATTTTTCAACCGACAGACAAATGCGGTGCTGGAGCTAAAAACCAAGTCAGATCAGATCGCAAACCTATTGAACCACCCTGACCCCACAAATATTATTGTGTCCTGGTCATTGAATCCACAATCCATCATTGATCAGGAAGAAAAGGGGACACCGGGTCTGGCTCAACGACTGGAATCTGCCCGGGCATGTCTGGATAAGGGCTACCGCATCGGGTTTCATTTTGACCCTATTATTTTGATACCGGATTGGGAGGAAGCCTATCGGCAACTGGTCGATATCTTATGCGACACCTTACCCATCGATAAAGTGGAGTGGGTGAGTCTGGGGAGCTTTCGATACCGCCCGGCTCTGAAATCTATTATCAAAGATCGTCATCCAGAAACCCGTTTGTTCACCAGCGAGCACTTGCCCAGCAAAGATGGCAAGTTCCGCTACCTCCGTCCTCTGAGAAATCAGGCTTACGAAACCATACGCGGCTATCTTACGTCTCGCTCTGAAGAATTAAATATTTATCTTTGTATGGAAACCAAGGAAATCTGGGAAGATGTACCGGGAAAAACACCAAGGAGCGATAAAAAACTCGACCAGTTTTTTGACCTCTAGACAAAAAGTTTAGAGACGCATTGGCATGACGATGCTCTTATACTGATCGTCATCACCAACCGTAAACAGACAGGAGTGGTTTTGATCTTTCAGGTTGAGAGTCACCGAATCGCCCTCAATCACATTGAGAATATCCAAAACATATTTTGCATTAAGTCCGATGGAAACCTCTTCGCCCTCATACTCAATGGGCATTTCTTCATGGGCGGCTCCCAAATCTGTATTATCTGAAATCAGGCTCAAATTGCCTTTCTGAATTTCAAACCGAACCATTTTTGACTTCTCATCTGCCAACAGAGCCACACGCTTCAAAGCATGGGTCAGACCATTTCTTTCGGCTTTGGCTTTCAACTGATTATCTGAGGGAATTACCTGTCGATAATTAGGAAACTTCCCGTCGATTTTTCGAGACACTATCACCTGCTTACCGCAAATAAAAGCCAAGTGGTTATCCTGGGAAGAAAATCCGAATGTTGCATCTTCATCTTCCATCAGTTTCAATAACTCCGACAACGCTTTCTTGGGCAAAAGAAAACTTAATACTTCCCCTTTCTCCGCGTTTGATTTGACCGGACGGGAAATCATCGCTAACCGATGCCCATCAGTTCCCACCAACTTTGCGTTGTCCCCTTCCACTTCCAGCAATAAGCCGTTTAGCGCCTGCCGGGTTTCATCAGGAGAAACCGAAAAAAAGGTTTTGCGTATCATTTCTTTCAAAATCTTGCTGTCAAATTCCAACAGCGGTTTTTCACTGTATTCAGGCAAAGGAGGAAAATCCTCAGGTGGAAGGCCCGGCAAACGAAATTTAGACTTTCCACACTTTAAAGTAAGCCAGTTGTTTTCTTCTTTTTTCAAATAAATTTCTTCGTCGGGAAGTTCCCGGATGATGTCAAAAAGTTTTCTGGCATTGAGTGTCACAGCACCGGGCGCACTCACATTTGCAGCATAATGGCCCAGAGTCCCAATTTCCAAATCTGTCGCGCGAATGCATATGCTGTCTTTATCAGCAGAAAAGTGCAGATGAGAAAGTATAGGCATTGCTCCTTTTGGTTCAACGATTCCCTGAACTTTATGCACCCCGTTCAATAGGACATCCCGACTTATCCTGACTTCCATAAAACTCCTTTAAAGTTAAGAACTCGCGCCTCTTCCGGCATCAGGATTTTTAGCACAATTGCAAAAACCTGTCAAAGAGAAATCAAGGTTCCACAAAACTACAAACTTCATAGAAAAAATCACAGTTAATACTCTAAGTGCTAAATATTTTTTGCGTTTTAAACCCATTTTATTGAAACCAAAACATATTGAAAAAATGGATTATATTATGACAAGAAACATAAAAAGGAAAAAGAATATAAATGTATCTTTTAAACGCTCCGCAATATTGCTATATTTCTCTATAGAGAGAACACTGACAAAAGCATATACCCCAACAGCCACAAAATATTTTTGTGATGAAACATAAGCTACTGATTGACCAAGTCAAAAAACATCTGGGTGGGATGGATAATATTCATCCTCAATTGGAAAGTTTCCTCTCTGCCGTGAATTGCTCCTACCAACAATTTGAAGGGAACTATTCCTTGCTGGAACAAACCATGAACATATCATCTAAGGATATTCTTGAAAAAAATGAAGAAATCAAATGGTTCCGCCGGTTGTCCGACGGAAACCCCCACCCTGTTCTGCGTATTTCCAGAGACGGTCAACTACTTTATTTCAACCATGCAAGTCTCCCACTACTAAAGTTATCGAACGCTGGCCCCTCTCAGCCTCTTTCGCATGAGTGGAAAAAGCTAGCTCGTGATGGGTTTAATCATCAAAAAAACAGAACGATTGAATTAGAGTTTTCTGAACATTTTTTTTCCATCACTCTTTCCCCTGTTGTCGAACAGAACTACGTAAATATCTATGGGTTTGACATTACAAATAGGAAGGTAGCCGAAAATTACCTTCTCGACCATAACAATATATTGGGAAGTCTTGTAGCGGGAAGACCTTTTCAGGAAATCCTCGACGGGTTAAACCAAAAAGCAGAAAAACACAGCTCTGGGATGATGAGTTCTATCCTTATTCTGGATCAATCTAAAAAGTATCTTTGCTACGGTTCCGCTCCCAGCCTGCCTGCGGAATACATAAAAAAAACGAGCCAGGTATTTCTCGGCCCCAAGGAAGGTTCGTGTGGAACTGCTGCATTCCTGAAGCGTATGGTTATATCAGAGGACATCGCCTATGATCCTCTTTGGGAAGAATATAGGGCTGCTGCCATCACATCTGGCCTCAGAGCCTGCTGGTCCATCCCTATTCTTGATTTTGCGGGAGATGTATTAGGCACCTTCGCCAGTTATTTCACCCAGCCTCGCAAACCCAGCCCCGCCGAAATACAACTGATCAAGACTTCCGCCAATTTTGCGGCTCTGGCAATACAAAATTATAATGTGCAGAACGATTTAAAAAATAATGCTGAAGAACTGGAGAGAAGTAACAACGACTTGAAAGATTTCGCCCACATCGCCTCACATGATTTGCAGGAACCCTTGAGAAAAATATCCATATTCAGTGATCGCCTTAAGAGTGCCAAGTCCCATTTGAGCAAACAACATATTAACGACCTCTCAAGAATGGGGAGTGCCGCCCAACGCATGCAGGCACTCATCGAAGACCTGCTTCAACTTTCCCAGATAACCGCCAAAGGGCAGCCATTCCAAAAAGTGAATCTGACTGAAATTGCCAGTGAGGTCATAGAAGATCTTGAAGCACGGATTATTGAAACCCAGGGGAATATCAAACAGGGTTTCCTACCCACCGTTGATGCTGATCCTTTTCAAATGCGGCAACTATTGCAAAACCTGATTGGGAACGCATTGAAATATCACAAAGCAGGACTGCCCCCCGCCGTCTATTTGAGTAGCCATCCTGACGAAAATGGGGACTGGGAGATTTCTGTGCGGGATAACGGCATCGGTCTGGATGAAAAGTTCTCGGAAAGGATTTTCACCCCCCTTGAAAGACTGCATGGTAGATCTGCATACGAAGGCACTGGGATTGGCTTGGCCATCTGCAAGAAAATTGTTTCCAGACATGGAGGCAAAATAACTGTAAAAAGCCAACTGGGAAAAGGAAGTAAATTCACCGTCACTCTTCCCAAGGGGCAATCTGATGCTGCCTAAGCTTTCACAATACGGGCAAGTTTACTTTTTGGCAATTTTCGCCCAGGTATCACGAAGCGTTACAGTCCGATTAAAAACCGGAGCCCCGGAAGTAGAACTTTCATTATCCACGCAAAAATAACCCAGTCGTAAAAACTGGAACCGATCGCCCCCCACTGCGTCCTTTAAAAATGGTTCAATGAACCCGTCCTGAATAATCTCAAGGGAATCAGAATTCACACTCACCCCTAACTCAGGGTTTTCTTTTTCGTCTGCAGGGTTCTCGTTGAGAAAGAGGTGATTGTACAACCTCACTTCAGCAGGCTGGGCATGAGCCACAGAGAGCCAATGCAAAGTGCCTTTGACCTTCCGGCCGTCCATGGAAGAACCGCTTTTTGATTCGGGGTCATACGTACAGCGTAGCTCCACCACTTCTCCCGTATTTTCATCCTTAATCACTTGTTCACATTTGATAATGTAAGCATGCTTCAATCGCACCTCTCTACCTGGAGCGAGGCGAAAAAACTTTTTGGGAGGATCTTCCATAAAATCATCCTGTTCAATATAAAGAACTCGGGAAAAGGGGATCTTGCGAGACCCCGCATCGGGATCTCCGGGATTATTCTCAGCAATCAGTTCTTCCACCTGATCTTCTGGGTAGTTCTCAATCACCACTTTCAAGGGTCGAATCACCGCCATCACTCGGGATGATGTCTTGTTTAAATTTTCACGCACACAATGTTCCAGCAGAGCAAAGTCTACCGTGCTGTTGCTCTTGGCAACACCGATCCGCTCACAAAAATCACGAATGGCTTCGGGCGGGTAACCTCTGCGTCGCATGCCTGATAAAGTCGGCATACGTGGATCATCCCACCCGCTAACATGCTTCTCCTGCACTAATTGCAAAAGCTTGCGCTTGCTCAATATCGTGTAGTTCAGATTGAGGCGGGCAAACTCTATTTGCTGTGGACGGTAAATATCCAGCTCTTTCAGAAACCAGTCATAAAGAGGACGGTGGTCCTCAAACTCCAGGGTACAGATCGAGTGGGTGATCCCTTCCAGCGAATCCGATTGACCGTGGGTAAAGTCATACATGGGATAAATGCACCACTTATCTCCGGTACGATGATGTGCAACTTTTAAAACCCGATACAACACCGGGTCGCGCAAATTCAGGTTCCCCGACGCCATATCAATTTTTGCCCGCAAGACCCTTTCGCCTTCTGCAAATTCACCGGCACGCATCCGCTCAAATAGGTCCAGGTTTTCTTCCACCAACCTGTCGCGATAGGGACTGTTTCGCCCCGGCTCAGTAAGCGTGCCTCGATATTCACGGATTTGCTCCGGACTCAATTCATCCACATAAGCACACCCTTTTTGAATCAACCGAACCGCATACTCATAAAGCTGATCAAAATACTCTGAAGAGAAATACAAACGGTCATCCCAGTCAAACCCCAGCCACCGCACATCCTCCATAATAGCTTTCACATATTCTTCTTCTTCCCTGCTGGGGTTGGTGTCATCAAATCTAAGGTTACATTTCCCTGAATATTGAGTAGCCAGCCCGAAATTCAGGCAAATGGACTTGGCATGACCAATATGCAAATAGCCGTTTGGCTCAGGAGGAAAGCGGGTATGAACCCGTCCCTCAAATTTCTGCGTTTTTAAATCTTCCTCGATAATATTCTGGATAAAATTAGTCGAGGATTCAGAATCATCCTTTTGCAAAATCTTTTCTCCTTGCGGTAAACCGCCGCTGAAAAATGACGTTAACTTTGTCTGACAAGTAAATCGCTCTCACAGCTTATAGGAACACCGTTTGTTTGATGAAGCCGGGATGATTTACAGTTTTTCATGTAATATACAGCCAATAAAGTTTTCACCCGTTTCCACCCTCATGTTTAAGGGATTTCCCTAAAAGTCAGATAATACTTTCGAATGACCCGTAATCGCAAATTTATAATTCTCCTGGTTTTTATAATCGGGGTGGCATCCAGCTTCTGGCTGGTGTCCCGTTACCCGGCTTTGGATAATAAAGCCGCCCTATCCGGCAGTGAGGCTTTTGAAGACCCGCTCACCCACGAGGCGCATTTTCACGCTCCACGGAAGGCCGATTTTGTCACTCGGGTGACTTACACCACTCTGAACTGGTATGAAACCAATTGGCGCGGAATGGCATTTGGCCTGATTCTCGCGGCAGGATTTTATACTCTGCTCAAATACATTCCCCGCCAGTCTTCAGACCGACGATTCCGAAATAGTTTTATGGGAATGTTTGCAGGCACCCCTTTAGGAGTCTGCGTCAACTGTGTCGCGCCTATCGCCAAGGGCATGTATGAAGGCGGTAGTAAAATGGAAACGGCATTGGCCGTCATGTTCAGCTCTCCCACTCTGAATATCGTAGTCCTCACTATGTTGTTTTCGATTTTCCCTTTCTACATGGCGGTGATGAAACTGCTGGCGACTTTTATTTTGATCCTCATTATTGTTCCTCTGATTTCAGAAAAAACCCGTGCCATACCGGAAAAACAACCCCCGGAAATCGACCCTGCCTCAACCTGCGATCTCAACACCAATCAGGAATCCTGGGCGATTGCTCTCCAGTCTGCAAGTCTGGATTACTGGAAAAGTTTTCGCTACATCTTTACCCGTACCGTCCCGCTGATGTTGCTGGCTGGAGTATTCGGGGCATTAGCCAGCCATCTCTGGAGCTTCGACAAGTTGATAGGAGTGCCGGTCAATCTGGCTAATCTCAGCCTGCTCTCTTTTATGGGAACGCTCATGCCTCTGCCTATCGCGTTCGACCTCATGCTGGCACAGGCCATGATGATGTCAGGACTTTCCCCCGCATTCGTCACCACACTTGTGTTTACCTTCGGGACTTTCAGCATTTATTCCGCCCTGATTATCTACCGCACCTTCTCTTTTTTACTGGCGGTAAAATTGTTTGCGATCATCTTTGCCATAGGAATAGGACTGGGGTATGCCTCAAACAGCTTTCTGGAATACCGTCATATTAAATGGCTGGCACAATATGACAGAATTATTGCAGTCCCAAATAATATATCCGACATAAATTCATCCAAGCCAGAAGTAATAACACCTGAAAAAGTTTATTCTCCTGTACCGATGACCCGGAGCGCCGCTCCCATCATTCTCAAACAGGGGAACTTGAAAGTTCAAGCTCTGGCCCACGCAGCTCGCAACAAGCAAACAGGCAAGCCGTTCACACAACAGATAGGAACGGAGTTGGGAATCACTTATTCCAACTCCCTGACTCCGGGGATTTTTCTAGATCCGTTGTTTTTCGGCCGAGGCATTGCCTCTGGGGATTTCAATCTCGATGGCTGGACTGACATCGCCGTGGCCACCAATAACGGATTCGAACTTTACCAAAATATGAAAGGAACCCACTTCGAAAAAATATTCAGCGGTGTCGAAATATTAAACGGGAAACAGGCGATCAACATCGCTCTGGTCGATCTGAATAATGATGGTTGGCTCGATATTTTCCTAACCACCTTTAATGACGGAAATTATGCGGTGCTCAATCCCTTACCCGATGAAGGACGAGTGAACGTTCTTCCCGTTCCCAACGGAGGAGCTCTGCTGACCAGCGCGTCGGCTTTCGCTGATATCAACCACGACGGATTTCCTGATATCGTTAACGGTAATTACTATTTGGGAATATTCACTCGCACCCCCGTCAAGCAAGCTGTCAACCAATGGGTCCTCAATCACAACCTCGAGTTCAAATCACAAACTCTGGAAGGAATCCCCGGGCAAACACACAGCGTTCTGCTTTCAGATATTAACGCTGATGGTCACGCTGACCTCATGATTGGAAATGACTATCGAGTTGCTGACACTTATTACCTTGGCACTTCAAACGCAGGGTTCAAAAAAATACACCAACAGGATGGGATCATTCCAAAGACTACCCAGAACACCATGAGCATTGACACCGGCGATTTCAACAACGATCTGATCCCGGACATTTATCTCGCCAATATTGGAATGTCGCGCGGGCTGGATGTGGTTTCCAACATTTTTGGTGCAACCATGCAAGATGCAGGGCTGGAATTTTGCGATTCAGGGAATACTTTGCTCAGCCGCGAGACCTGCCATGAGTTCAACCAACTGACTACCTTATTGAATCCAGAAAAACAGGACATCACCGAGCATTGCACCCGACTGGAAAACCCACAATGGATTAAAGAATGCATGGTCACACGCATGATCCTCGTGGCTTCAGGCAGAAAGTCCCCTGCCCTTTGCGATAAAATTCTGGATCCTTTCACTCTCAACCGCACTTATTGCCAAAAGTATTTTCAGGCAGAGCATGTTGAGGTTTCCAGAGAAAATGAAATCCCCATGCAGACTCAGTTCAACCTGTTGTTATCCGGTCAGGCCGATCACACTTTCAAGGATGTCTCGGAACAAACGAAAATCTCCACCGCCGAGTGGAGCTGGAACGCCAGGTTCGCCGATCTCGACAACGATGAGTGGCAAGACCTTTATGTGGTCAACGGCGTGCCCATCACTCAGGAGTTTGCATCAAACAACTTCTTCCATAACCAGAACGGAAAATCTTTTGTCCAGGCTCAGGAGGAATTTGGTCTGGATGACCGCGACCACAGTTCCTCCTACACCTATATCGATCTGGACCGGGATGGTGACCTCGACATTATTGCTAATACTCTTTATGGCCCCTTCAAGGTCTACACCAATAATAATACTGATGGAAACAGCGTCACGGTCAAGCTGGTTGATGAACAGGGCAATCGGTTCTGCCTGGGATGCACCCTCATCATCCGTTATGGACCGGATGGCAAACGCCACCAGATGCGCACGATTAAAACCGGCGGTGGATTTCATTCCTACGACGCACCTGTCGCGCATTTCGGTCTGGGAAAATATAAATCGATCCAGCAAATAGAAATAACCTGGACCACGGGAGAAACTTCAACACTGCAACACGAGTTTCTCGCCAACCACGAATACACCATTAGACAGAAAGCCAATGAGTAATAGCTGTTTTCAATTCAAAGTATTATGGCTCCCGGTAATAACGTTTGCTCATTGCCCTCGGCGGCTCGCCGATGGTACAATTTCTGCGGTAAAAACAAGTGAGGCATTTTAGAGCATGTCACTTTGGTTAATAGTGGGTTTGGGTGGGTTTATCGGAGCGATTTTACGCTACTGGGTCAGCGGTTGGATTCAGAGTGGATTCGTCACCTTCCCTTTTGGCACTCTCGGGGTGAACTTTATTGGCAGTCTCCTACTGGCGTTGATCATGTACGCTTCCGAATACCGAGGACTTTTTGGCGAAGAAGCACGTGTATTCCTGACCATCGGCGTTCTCGGCTCCTTCACCACCATGTCGACCTTCAGTTATGAATCAATGAAGCTTTTGGAGCAAGACCAGCATATACTGTTCGGACTCAATCTGATTGGAACCATCACACTTTGCTTGCTGGCCGTTTATCTGGGAAAAGTTTTGATCACCGTTACGGGACTGAAATAAAATGAAAAAAGAATCCGATGCTATTCTTTTGCGGATCTTTATCGGTGAATCCGATAAATATGACGGCATACCGCTTTCCAGATATCTGGTAGAACTTTTTAAGAGAGAAGGACTGGCAGGGGCCACCGTTTTGCGAGGCATCAGCGGATTTGGGAAATCCAGCAAACTGCATACCACATCCATATTAAGATTATCCGACGACCTCCCGATTGTGGTCGAGGTGGTGGACCGAAAAGAAAATATCGAACGCATCAAACCAAAACTGGACAACGTAATAGAAGAAGGACTGATCACGGAAGAAGAAGTCAAAATCATCCTCTACGAAGGTCGGCCCGCAGCCGGTGACAAGTAGCTGTGATATTCTGGTTTCGTGCCTCAAAGCGTAAAGATTTTATTCTGGCAAAAAAAGTTATCTCAGCTTAAGATGCCAACCCCTGCCAACATTGATTAAATCAAATAGAGGCGCGCCTGTAGCTCAGCTGGATAGAGCAACGGACTTCTAATCCGTAGGTCGTAGGTTCGAATCCTACCAGGCGTACCATTTTTTCAAGAGCTTACGTCCTTCGTGCCAGTGTCTTTTTTATCAACTATGATAAAACTATGATAATCGAGAGCAGACACGGCCTGTTTTAACCTTTCTGGATTTAAGTGTGCATACCTTTGGGTCGTGGTGATGTCCTTGTGTCCTGCAAGTTCTTTCACAGTGTATAAGTCCACACCTGCCTGAACCAGCTTGGAACAGAAGTCATGACGTAGATCATGAAACCTGTAATCAGGATATCCCGATTCAACACAGGCCCTTTTAAAGGCCCGATAAACTCCCCATTTGGTATACGCCTTCCCATCCCGATCGAAGAAAACAAAGGGCGTATGAAGCTCACGGTGCTTGTGCTGATCCTTTAATACCTCAAACGCCTGTTGATTTAAAGGAAGGCCTAAAGAGTATGAATTTTTCATCTTCTTAGCATCCAATACAATCAACCGCTTTTTAAGTGAAACCTCAGACCATTGCAGGTTCACCAGATTAGAAAGCCTCAATCCAGAATTTTTCCCCAATAGAACAATTGGGCGAACCCAATCCACAAGACGATTAAATATTTCCTCAAATTCATTATCAGGAAAATACTTTACCCGCTTATGCTCCTTTTCCCTTTTGATTCGGGATACAGGATTGTTCTGACACCATCCCCAGACTTTAATTGCCTGGTTGAACGTGGACGATAAAAAAGCCAGTTCACGATTGATG
>JAJDBI010000288.1 GCA_029261435.1 Nitrospinaceae bacterium | reverse complement strand
CGAACCTGCATCCGGTAAATATCCGGGAAGGTAATACCAAGCCGACACCCACGATGTCCTAACATGGGATTAACTTCCTTCAGCGTTTCAATTTTTTTACCTAGAGCCATCGGCGATAGCTTCATCTCTCTGGCCAGGTTTTTAATTTCTGCCGGGGTATTGGGCAGGAATTCATGCAAAGGAGGATCCAGCAATCGCACCGTAACGGGAAGCCCATCCATCACCTTAAAAATTTCGGCAAAATCCCCACGTTGGATGGGAAGCAGTTTCTTCAACGCCTCGTCGCGAACTTTTCCATCTTCCGCAACGATCATTTTGCGTACCAGAAAAATGCGTTCCTCATCAAAAAACATATGTTCTGTACGGCACAACCCGATCCCTTGCGCTCCAAAATCCCGCGCCATCAAGGCAACGTGCGGGGTATCGGCATTAGCCCGAATTTGTAAAGCCCGTACTTCACCGGCCCAGGTCATCATACGCGTAAAATTACTGGTCAACCGGGACTGGATCAGAGGCACAGCTCCTTCAATCACTCGGCCTGTAGTTCCATCCAGAGTGATTGAGTCCAGCTCTTTAAGCTGAACACCCCCAAGCGTACACTTTTTTCTTTTCACGTTTACGTCCAGAGTTCCTACTCCAGAAACACATGGTTTACCCATGGCCCGAGCCACCACTGCGGCATGTGAAGTCATACCCCCCTTGGCGGTCAAAATTCCCTGCGACACACTCATCCCGTGAATATCTTCCGGCGATGTCTCCATGCGAACAAGAATCACTTTTTCTTTTTTATCAGCCAGTTCCTGAGCACGCTCGGGAGTGAACACAATCTTTCCCGCAGCCGCACCGGGAGAGGCACCCAATCCTTTTCCCAGCAATTTCACTTTTGCCTTGGGGGAAATCATCGGATGAAAAATTTGATCTAACTGGTTCGCCGGAACCCTCATCAAGGCTTCCCGTTTACTGATCAACCCCTCATTCACCATATCAATCGCTACTTTGATAGCCGAGGCAGCTGTGCGCTTGCCGGATCGGGTCTGCAGTAAAAACAGTTTCTGGTTTTCAATGGTGAACTCCAGATCCTGCATATCTTTATAGTGATTTTCCAGTTTCTGGTAAACCTTCACCAGGTCCTGATACACCTCCGGCATATCCTGCTCCAGCATTTCTATCGAGTTGGGTGTGCGGATTCCCGCGACAACGTCCTCGCCCTGAGCATTGAGCATGTACTCCCCATAGAATTTCTTTTCCCCGGTCGCCGGATTGCGGGTAAACGCAACACCTGTGGCAGATGTCTCACCCATATTGCCAAACACCATGGACTGAACTGTGACCGCTGTGCCCCACTCGTGCGGAATATCATTCAACCTTCTATATGTCCGCGCCCGTTCTGTGTTCCATGAATTGAACACCGCCTCAACCGCCATGCGCAGTTGCTGCATAGGATCTTCTATAAACTCTTCTCCCGTTATACGGGCTACCAGAGCCTTGAACTGACGGATAAGTGCTTTCAACTCCTGAATGGTAAATTCCGTATCAAATTCGATTTTACGTTTTAATTTCTTCTTGGTGAGTATCGCTTCAAACCGCTCTCCGGGAATCCCCAACACCACATCCCCAAACATGGCAATGAAACGACGATATGAGTCGAGAGCAAACCATTCGTTCTTGGTGCTCTTGGCCAAACCTCGAACAGTTATATCATTCAGTCCCAGGTTCAACACTGTGTCCATCATCCCCGGCATGGAAACCCGGGCACCCGACCGCACTGAAACAAGAAGAGGATTTGCCGGATCACCAAAATTTTTCCCCAGAACCTTTTCCAGATCTTTCAGTCGGGCAAGAATTTCATCCCATAATTTAGAAGGGAACTTGTTTTTGTTTTGGAAATAGTAAACACAGGCTTCTGTGCTTATGGTGAATCCGGGAGGGACTTGTATCCCCAGAGAGGCCATTTCGCCAAGGTTGGCACCTTTGCCTCCAAGGAGATTTTTCATTTCTGCTGTGCCCTCAGTATTTTCATCACCAAAGGCGTACACATATTTTTTTTGTACCATAAAAAGAACCCGGCCCTCAAACATCTGAAAATAGAGGTTAAAACAACCTATAAATGGAGTGAGTTAGATTATCCGATGGTTAGAGGGTTTTCAACCTTTTTTCAAAATGATCCGGCTAAAATCGGCAAGCCCCGAAAAGAGCCCGGAAATCTGATACAAAAGGCAAAGTCGGTTATTACGCAACGAAACATCTTCCACCATGACCATGACCTCATCAAAAAATCCGTCTACCGCAGGTTTTATTTCTGCAATTTTTTCCAGAGCCTGATCAAATTCTTTATTTTGAATATGTCGGAGTATCGGGTCACGAACTTTCAAATACGCCTCGAACAACTTCTTTTCGGCTGGCTCATTTAACAATCCCGGGTCCACTTCGCCTTCCGCCCCCTCTTTAAGGATGCTGACCACCCGGCGAAAAGCAATCGCCAAAGGTTCAAAGTAAGGTTGCTTCTTCAAATCAGAAAAGGCCGCGACTTTTGCTTTGATATCGACAATGGAGTCCAAGCCTGTTGATAAGACACAATCAATCGCGTCATGTGGAAACCCTTCGGCGTTCAAATATGATTTGTACCGCTGCGAAAATAAATCCATCACATGTTTTTTTATGGCTTCTGGTTCCAGCTTGAGTTTCGAGCCCATCGAGCGCAGGCCTTCCTCAACAAGACTGTCTAATGAAACCTGCCAACCTCGATGCAGGAAAATCTGGATAATGCCCAGCGCGTTTCGCCTTAGAGCATACGGATCTTCTGAGCCACTGGGAATCAAACCCACTCCGATACAGCCTAAAATAGTATCGAGTTTATCTGCCACCGCGATAACCGCACCCAACTCACTCTCAGGAGGAGCATCTCCGGCAAAAGCAGGACGGTAATGTTCTTTGATTGCCTGTGAGACTTCGGACGCTTCGCCAGAGTGGGCGGCGTAATACCCGCCCATGATGCCCTGCAATTCAGGAAACTCATAAACCATTAAAGTCACGAGATCGGCCTTGCACAATCGCCCGGCTCTCAATGCCTGCGATTGCTTGTCTGGACAGGTGTGATTACATAAAATGCCAGCAAGGCCAGAAATCCTTTCCATTTTTTCATACAGCGTTCCCAGTTTTTTCTGGAACACTACGCCTTTTAATGGATCCACGAAATCATCCAGCTTTTTCTTTTTATCTTCATTATAAAAAAACCGGGCATCTTCCAACCGAGCGCGCAAAACCCGCTCGTTGCCATTTTTTATCTGGTGAGTTTCAGGCATATTGCTGATCGTGATGAAGCAGGGCAGTAAGTTTCCCTTTTCATCCGAGACATGAAAGTATTTCTGGTGGTATTTCATGGTCATCACCAAAAGCTCTTTTGGCAGTTCCAGAAAACCAGCATCAAAGTCTCCCCGGATGGCAACTGGATATTCCACCAGATAATTGACGGCATTCAATAAGTCTGGATCCTCTTCGACAGTCCCGCCTGCTTCTCGAGCAAGATTTTGAACCTGCTCAAGAATTTTCTGTTTCCTCAACTCCGGATCGACCATTAAAAAATGGTTGGCACTTTGCTCTATATAGGAAGACAGATTTTTCACCTGAAATTTATCCGGCTTTAAAAATCGGTGCCCCAGTGAGAAATCACCACAGTCGATACCATCAAAACTGAATTGTAAAGGCTTGTCATCAAATATTGCCGTGATCCAATGCAAGGGCCGCGCAAAGGGGCGGGCTTTGTTCCCCCAACGCATTTTTTTTGGGAAGGGAATATTGCCAACGAATTGCGGCAGGAATTCATTCAGGTGTTCCAGAGTGGGGCGGCCTTTTTTTTCTACCCGGGCACAGACCACTTCACCTTTGGGAGTGCTCTCTCGAGTCAAGGCCGAGACATCCAGGCCCTTGCCTCGGGCAAACCCAATAGCTGCCTTGGTAGGCTCCCCCTTGTCGTCAAAGGCCACCGAGACATTGGGGCCATGAAAAAGATCCACAGAGTCTTCCTGCAAAGCATCCACGCCTTTCACTGACACCACCAACCTTCGGGGTGTGCCGAGGATTTTTGGCGCTTCGGACTGAATCCGGTTACTGGTAAAAAAGGATGCTAACTCTTCGCACATATATTCAAGGGCCGGTTGAACATATCCTGAAGGAATTTCTTCGGAACCAATTTCTATAAAAAATTCGGGCATATTATATTCTTTAGGTTAAATCAGTGGCAAAAGATGACAGACAAGGGCAAAAACGAGTATTATCGAATAAATATCCACAAAGTCAACCACCCGTAGGGGGAACACCCTTAAATCACTTGATCATCGCATGTATTGAAAAATATTCAAGGTTATGCAATGTTTAAATATATTTGCATTGAATGACCTTTAATAATCTATATCCACAACTCAGGTTGGTTCATGACCACAATCATTATCGTCCTCATCGCGGTTGTTCTACTGGCTGCGCTGGCTAAAATATTTATGAAAGGCTCTTCCTCCGGCAAAAAGGAAGCATCCTCCGATTCCGACAAGTCTGCCTCATCCCCGGAAAAAGATAAAAAATCATCATCCGTTATAAAAAAAGCGATGTCCATGTCTTCCGACATAGGAGTCAAGAGCACCGATCTGTTTCGCCCTCCGCCCGAGCCTGAATTTATCTCCGGTCGTAAAGAAGAAATGAAAAAGATTATCGCTGTGGCATCAGCACGCCCTGCAATAGTAGGGATCAGTGGTTTTTCAGGAGTGGGAAAAACCTGCCTGGCGATCACCATGATCGGAAAATTATCTCCTCAGTTTCCCGGCAATTGCCTGTTTGTAGATATGCAGAGTGACAACCCAAACCCGCCTTCTGCAGAAGATATCATGCGGCGAATCATTTTAAAATTTCACCCATCTCAAACCCTGCCCTCTGACAATAAAAAGCTGGCCAAACTTTACCGGGCCGCCTTGAAAGCTCATAAAGGTATTTTAATTCTGGATGACGCCTCAAATGCCGACCAGGTCAAGCCGCTGATTCCACCCCCTTCCTGGCTGTTGATGTTCACCTCCACAAAACCGATTTTAATTCCCAAAATGACTTCCATTAATCTGGAACCATTGGAAATTTTGGACGCGCACACCCTGTTGAACCAGTTGGCTCCTGAGATCAGCCCGGCCATCAAAGAAATTGCACCGATCTGCAAAGGAATTTCCCTGCCTCTGGAGGTCATTGGAAAACTTTTTGCCATCAATTCAACAATGGCTCCAGACTACTTTGCTAAAAAGTTTTTAGAAGAGCGAAAAAAATTTGGAGAAGACGAGAAGGGCAACTTAATCGATGGGGTTCGGTCCGCATTGAGCCTTTGCTATAAAATGCTGGAGAATAAAACTGCCATTATTTTAAGAAAGCTGGTTGTCTTCCCAGGGTCTTTCACAGCAAATGCCGCGTCCTTTATTTGTGAAGACCCTAAAAATCTTTCTCTCACCGGGCTGGAAAAGTATGGCCTGGTTCAATACAACCTCAATAACAATCGCTATTACCTGCACGCGCAGGTCAAAAATTTTCTCAAGCCAATGCTGACTCCTGGAGAGCGTGGCGTGGCTGAAAGGCGTCTTGCCACCGAATTCATGAATGTTCTGGAAAGCGCTCATTATCATGTAGAAAAGGAAGGCAAAGAAGCCCTCAAGGGACTCCGACTATTTGACCTGGAACTTGATAATATTAAAGCAGGTATGGAATGGAGCCGCAGATATTGCGCTCAGGATAAAGATGCCGCACAAATGTGTAGTGCCTACACTGAAAATGGGGCTACGATGATCAGCAAGCGCCTGTCTCCTTCAGAATGTATCTCATGGTTCGAAGCTGCCCTTTCTGCAGCCAGCCAACTGGAGGACAAGGAGGCCGAGCGCAAACACCTCTTGAACCTGGGGAAACAATACGTTCTGCTGAACCAATCAAAAAAAGCTATCGATACCCTGGAGCGCGCACTTACACTTTGCAAAAAAGAAGAGGATACTGAGGGACAAAGGGATGCTCTCAATAATTTAAGTCGCATTTGCCAAATAAATAATGACTACGCTCTCACCACAAAATATCTCGAACAGAATATTGAAATGGCAAAAGCTGCTGGGGACGATGACGACGAGTTTAAGCTTTTAGTGCAATTGACAAGTTCCTGCATTCAAAACCAGGAATACAATAAAGCGGTCCATGCTGGAGAACAAGCAATGGGGCTTTACGAACTGGTCAAAGACAGTCCCCTGAAAGTCTCAATTCTATACAATCTTGGCAAAGGTTATCTTGAAACTGAAGAACCTGCTCTTGCCCTCGAACAACTGGAAAAAGGTCTCAGATTAGCGCAAAAAACTCCCAACTCCCCTTTTCAGGGAGAGCTGTTCAAGCTGACCGCCGATGCGGTTTTCAAAACCGGGGATATTGCCAGTGCACTGAAACATTTGGAAAAAGGCCTGGAGGCCATGCGCAAAGCTAAAAATCAGGCAACTGAAGGAGCGTTAATGATTCAAATTGCTGAGATCCATATCCACAACAAAAATGAAGATAGAGCCAGTGACTACTTTGAAGAGGCCCTGAACTTATCCCAACTCATTAAAGACCGTGCGTTGGAAGGAAAGGCATTATGGACGTGGAGTCAGGCTCTTGGGGAAAAAGGAAATCTGGATGATGCCATAACCCGGGCCCAGAAAGCTCTCAAGGTTTTTGAAGAACTAAACAAACCTGAAGCCCGTGATATTCGTGACAAAATCAAGGAGTGGTCCGGAAACTGAAAGTCTCAGGTTTGCAGTTGCTTTTTCAGCAAGGGAAACTCCATCGCCTCCCTTTGTTGCACATAGCCTTCAGCGCATAACCGGGCCAGATTCCTCACTCTACCAATGAACCCAGTCCTCTCTGTAACACTGATTGCTCCTCTGGCATCCAACTGATTGAAGGCATGCGAACATTTTAAAGTATAGTCGTAGGCTGGAAGAACCAGTTCCTGCTCCAGCAAATCTTTCGCTTCCGCTTCATACATATCGAACCATTGAAATAACCGTTCCTTACCTGATGCTTCAAAGTTGTAGCGCGAGAACTGTTTCTCTGTTTCCAGATGAACATCGCCATATAAAATACTTTTATTCCATTTAAGGTCATAGACATTGTCCACATCCTGCAAGTACATGGCGATGCGTTCCAGCCCATACGTCAATTCAGCCGTGACCGGTTTCAAGTCTATGCCCCCCACCTGCTGAAAATAAGTGAACTGAGTGATTTCCATACCATTCAGCCAGACCTCCCACCCCAAACCCCAGGCTCCGAGAGTGGGCGACTCCCAATCGTCCTCGACAAAACGAATATCGTGCTGAAGCGGGTCCACCCCCAATGAAGTCAGGCTTTCCAGGTAAAGGTTCTGCACATCTCCAGGAGATGGCTTCAAGATGACCTGAAACTGATAATAATGCTGGAGGCGGTTGGGGTTTTCTCCATACCTGCCATCGGTAGGTCTGCGCGAAGGTTCGACATAGGCTGCACTGTAAGGCTCTGGACCCAATACTCGAAAAAATGTGCAGGGATTAAATGTCCCCGCGCCCACTTCAATGTCATAGGGTTGATGCAGGGCGCATCCTTTGGATGACCAGTAGTTTTGTAAGCTGAGAATGATGTCTTGAAAGTACATAGCCTCTGGGTGTAGCAAAGTTAGATATATAAAGTCAACCCCTCCACTAGCTGTGGGGGAAAATAACAAGGGCTTGATCCGCCAAAATAACTCTTAGTTCGTCAAACAAAGATATTTTATTTGTGCCCATCAGGCACTTGCCAGAGGAACTTTATTTTAAATCATCAAATCCGCGTCGGACCGATTCAATTTTTTCACGGTAGCTCACTCCATCGCCATAACTGATGAACCTGGAGTACCTGCCGTGTACAAAACGGGTTTTTCGAGCATGCTTGATCGGGCACCAGTATTGCTCGGTTCTGGCCGCAATTTCCTGAACATAACCGATCAGGCCGTTAAAATATCCACAATAGACACAGTTTAGTTTTTCCAGCCCATTCAGGTAACTAAGATAATGTCGGTCGATAACAATATAATCTTTTCGATTCACTTTAGGGATCCCATATACTGGGAAACAAACCGCCTGAAAAAAGGTCATCACCAGATCCATGAAAACAGCTGGCAGCAAACAAGACCAGATCACCGGTGCCGTCAGAATATTTAAAATCTCCGCGTCCTTTAAATAATACCGGAGCCTTTTGACCAACTGGCGGTGTTGCGCTTTCACCTCGCGCTCAAACTTGACTCGCTTGTGTTTGACCTTATAGAAAAACTCTTCCTCCCCTTTTTGCAATTCCTGAATCAGCTGATACTCCAGCTTCCGCATGCTATTCAAAATTTCTGTTAACTTATCATTCATAATTTCACCTGAATAGGTTGCTCCTTACAAGGGAGAAAATGTCAGAAGTATAGATCTATTTGCACCAGCAGCTACGCTGGAAATCTGATAAAATTCACAGGCCAACCTCGAACAGGAGATGATTGTTGCATACAGTTTATAAGGCGCTTGCCCCCGAAGATGTCGAACTCATTATTGCATACTGCAAGGACAACACGATCCAGAAGGGCGGGTTGTTCGAGGTTTATCCCGATCCAGACGGATCAGTAACAACGGTGGTTGTTAACTCTCGCCAGGAAAGTGAGCCGTTGGAAAACTTCCGCCCAGTGGGAGCATTTTTCTGCAACTACCTCGGCCCCGGGATCATCTCTCTTGAAGAGGAAGATCCTCACTACGACGGCATGCCATCGGCAAAAAACCATATCAAAGCCATCAAGCAAACCCTCGACACCCTCATCTCCTCCACTCGGCGTGGAGCCCACTAGCAATCGCTTTAATCGCTAGGCAGGTATTATCATGCGGTTTAAGGAGTAATTGCCCATTAAGCCCAGACAAAATATTGCCTGCCAGATAGAGCGATTGCTAGTGGGCTCCACGCCGAGTGGCTATTCGCCGATGCGCAGGTGAACCGTTTCGCCTTGATACGAAAATACTACGCGATTTGATTCAATATGCATGAGGGTGGCCGACTGGACGGTATCGCCAACACGGACCTTGCGGTTTTTACTTTCCGATGTGGAAACAAAAATATGATTGGAAGAGCTACCCGAAGTAAAAAAGATAATGCCCTTTACTTTCAAGTTGGGAATCGAAACTCCTCGTGAAACCAGCTCCTCGGGATAAGGATTGGACTGAGGTTCTATTGACTCCGATGTAGCGATTTGAATCAAGTCACGAATTTCATTGATATCATGAGGAAGCGGTTCAGGTTCTGCTGCAGGTTGAAAAATTTCGCGAACAGGTTCCTTCTTGATAACGGGTTGTGGTTTTTCGCTGACGCTCTCTTCATAACGCCGACGTTGTTCCGGGATGTTGGACAGGGGAATACCTACTGTCGGCTCATTCACTTTCCTCTCAATGGATGTCGGTTTTTGTGCAGGTGGTACCTGAGAAAAGTAAATCTCTTCATTTTCAACAGAAGGCCGTTCAAAAAAAACCAGCGTGACAACGATGATCCCCGCCAGGATCAAACCCGTCATCAAAAAATTTTTGCGGGAAATTTCTAACGTGACCGGTAGCCTCTGATCTTCCTGAAGGACAAGCTCCTTGAGGTCCAGGTCTTTTTCCAGCAACCTTTTATCTTCTTCCAGTTTTTTGAGCGTCTTTAATATCGTGCTCATTTAGTTATGCCTTCAACAAAAAGGAAGAGGATTTATTGAGTAACCAGCTTCGGAGTGGAATAGATCTGCAACAGGTTATACAAAAGCAACTTGCTGTCGGTATTAAATATCCCGTCATCTTTGATACTGTTGTTACGCTGAAGTTTTTTCACTGCCCGAACAGTTTTCGGGCCATATAACAGGGCTTCTCTGCCTTGGAAGTAACCCAGGAGCCTGAGGTTTTTTTGCAACCATATTGCTTCCTTACCTTTGTAACCCACCCTTAGAGATTCCGGCAGGTTTTCAAAGTCTTTCCAAAGGATAATAGCTTTACGGGTCCACAGTGAATCAATGATAGAGAGTGGCATTTCAATTTTATCCACCGAACCAAACACCCCGGTATCGCCTTGAATAGAAACCAACGCCAGATACTTTGTACCCTGTGCATTGGGCAAAGCAATTTCAAGGAATGCCGGATAGTTCAGGTTTTTCAACCTTTCCAGAGTACCGTTCACTTCAAACGAGGACAACCGATAATCCTCTTTAATCATTTCCAAATCTGACACGCTCAGGCCCTGCATTTCCTCAGGGTCCACGCTCCAGGCTTCTAAAATCCATTTCACTGCTTCCAACTTACTTTCCACCAAGGTCAGGCTGGAAAGATAAGTCACCAGTTTTTCTGGATCAAAAATGTTCAACGGTCCGTTGCTGGGAATCCTTCTTTGTGGAACAGGAGGTTCGATTATTTCCGTTTTTGGTAAAACTGAAGGAGCTACCACAGATGCAGGAGAAATAACTGCCGCTGTAGGAACACGGGGTACCAGTTGCCCCGGAGCGGTCAAGTCCATAGGATTCTCCTGAATCAGTGTCGAGATATCCTTTCCTTTCGGGGTATTTTTCTTGAAGTCCGGCAAAGCAAAAAAGTTGAGAGCAAAAAATGCAACGCCTGCTACCAGGGCGGAGGGAAGTACCAGCTTCCAGAACTTGTCTGACCAGGATTCAAGGGGAACCAATCCACCGATGTCGCTCACCGCCGCCTTAACGATTTTAGGTGTGATTTTCTTAGTACTTTGAGTAAAAGCAATCAGCAGGGTTCTATCGGACACCACATTGATCATTCGGGGAATTCCTCGTGAATAACGAAAAACCATTTCCACTGCCGGCCGGGAGAAACGCACCTTTCCCTTACCCAGGGCAATGTTGAGACGATGCTGTATATAGCCTCGAGTCTCCTCAAGGTTTAAGGGTAAAAGTTCCCACTTGATGGTGATACGCTGGCGCAATTGACGAAGCCCATCTTTAGCTAACACCTTGTCCAGTTCGGGCTGACCGATCAAAACAATTTGAATCAATTTTTCGGTATCGGTTTCGAGATTGGACAGTAAACGAAGTTGCTCCAGCACATTGGGCTGAAGATCCTGAGCTTCATCAATGATGACCACCACTCGATGCCCCTTTGATCTTTCTTCCAACAGGAAAGTATTCAGTACATCGACCAGTTTCTTTTTACTCTTACTTTTACCCGGAATTCCCAATTCCGTATTGATCGTCTGCAACAGCTCCAGTTCGTTAATGCAGGGATTGAATATATAAGCAATATTAAAATCAGCGCGGAGCTCCCGAAGAAAACTCCGACAGATCATCGTTTTCCCTGTCCCCACTTCCCCAACGATTTTTAAGAATCCATTGTTCTCCTGCAAACCATAAACAAGATGTGCAAGCACTTCCTTATGCTTGGGACTCAGGTAAAGGTATTTAGGGTCCGGGGTCAAATCAAAAGGTTTCTCAGAGAATCCGAAAAAATCCTGATAGACATTCTGGTGCCGGGGTTTTTTGGCGTTCTCTTTCACCCCGAGAAACTTAAGCGGTCCCGATCTTGTATTTTTTTCTTCATCAGAAGCCACATGACCTTTTTTTACTTCTATGACCGCGTCATAGGCTTCGCGTTTTTCTTTATGAGAAAGCGTGTCATAAGCTTCTTGCGCAGTCTCTATCTGATCCTTGAGCGTAGGCTGGTCTGCAGAAGAAACTTTTTCTCCTGAAGAATCAAACTTGCTGATCAGTTTTTGATAGGCCAGGTCGATTTCTTTCTGAGTTGCCTCAGGTTGAACATCGAGCAACTGATAATAATCCGGTAATTGAACTTCTGTAATCATAAGTGTTTCATCCCGTCAGGTTGATAACCAATTCCGATCTGCCGCCAAAAAGACCCTGCAATCAGATCTCGGTAACCTATTGAATCTTTGTGTTTAATTTTTTACTGCCAAAATTTTAAAAGATTTTCCCCTGAAATACATAAAAGCAATAAAAACAATGTATTAAAAAAATAGCTTTAAAAATCAAGATCCCTACCACCCCGAGACAAGATCTATAACGCCTTAATATACAAATAGTTGTATGAAATGTAAACAAAAATTCCACATTGGAGCGAAACGGGAGAAAAATTGCACATATGTTAGGATTGAAAAAGGCAAATTTTGAGGCTGAGAACCGTGGACGAATCAATTCAAAAACAACTCAAATGTCCGATCTGCAAGGAACCATCAGAGAGGGATAAAATCAGGAATCCGTTTTTACCCTTTTGTTCCGACCGGTGCCGGACTATCGATTTGGGAAAGTGGCTGGATGGGAAATATGTTATTGCGGAGGAAGAATCTACTCACAACCCGGATCTGTGAACCAGAAGCAACCAACCCCCCCCCAAAGCTCCAAATAAAATAACATCGGAAATCAATTAAAACTCAAGGTGTTTATTAGCTTGCCCGTTATTATTTTGTGCCACTATTAAGAAATTATTTCTTTATAAAACAATTGAATCTTCCTGTCGTGTCGAATCTACTTAAAATCATCGCCAGCACTTTTATTTTCGGTCTCTTTCTTTCTGCTCCCGCATTGGCAAACGATCTAATTAATGGACCCGTCAAAGAGGTCACCCTGCAACTGAAATGGAAACATCAATTCCAGTTCGCCGGATATTATGCTGCGATCAAAAAAGGGTTTTATCGCGAAGCCGGGATTGAGGTCCGTTTAAAAGAATTAAAACCAGGCACAAACTCGATAGACCTTGTTGTTAACGGGGAAAGTGATTTCGGCGTCGCGGGTTCGGATTTGATACAAAAGAGAAGCCAGGGCCTGCCTGTCGTAGCAATTGGCGCTGTTTACCAGCATTCACCTTTAGCACTGGTTGTAAGTTTGCAATCAGGAATAACAGACCTTCATCAGCTAGCTGGCAAACGCGTATCGCTTGAAACCCATTCTGCTGAAATTCAAGCCATGTTGAAAACAGCAAACTTAACAGAGCACGACCTCAAGATATCAGACCATCTATTTAATCCGCGCGAATTACTATCCGGTCAGGCAGATGCCATGTCTGTCTACACATCCGATGAGCTTTTTTTATTGCGCCAGGAAAACTTTAACTACCGCCTGTTTTCTCCACGCAGTTTTGGTATCGACTTTTATGGTGATACTTTATTCACATCTGAAGAGATGATTAAGACCCAACCTGAGTTGGTCCAAAATTTTCGCAAAGCCTCTATGAAAGGGTGGGACTATGCCCTGTCTCATGCAGATGAAATGGTAAATTATATACTGGAGCAATACGGCAACAGACACAGCCGCGAGCATTTACTCTTCGAAGCACAAGTTGCGATGAATCTTGTGCTGTCCGACCTTATTGAAATAGGTTATATGCATGAAGATCGGTGGAAACATATTTATGAGACCTATAAATCTGTCGGCATGATTGGCGGGTCGGTGAACTTCGATTCGTTCATCTACAAAATCAAACCAGATTACAGCAAGTTTTATTACACGATCATTGCAATCAGCTCTGTTTTACTGATGATAACGATTGTCGCTGTGGTTTATTTTAAAATTAGTAAAAAACTAAACCTTCAGATTAATGAAAGCATCTCTTTAAGAACGCAACTAAATGATCATGCCGCTGAATTAAAAAGAAGCAATGAAGCACTGGAAAACTTCGCATCCATCGCCTCCCACGACTTACAGGAACCTCTAAGGAAAATAATTTCATTCGGCAATTTGCTGCAGCGCCACGCTTCTCTGGAAAACAAAGAGCAATACTATTTGCAACGCATGCAAGCGGCTACAGTGAGAATGCAACAATTCATCAAAGACCTACTTGAGTTTTCTACGGTTAACTCCCAACCCAGGCAATTCAAACTGACAGATTTAAATGATGTTGTTTCCGAAGTGTTTTCCGACGTGGATACTGGCATCGAACAATCTGGTGGAACCCTGGACATCGGAACCCTGCCTAAAATCTATGCAGACAGGTTCCAGATTCGTCAGCTGTTTCTAAACCTGATAAGTAATGCAATAAAGTTTCGTGAGGAAGGCACACCGACAAAAATTAAAATATCAAGCCAACTCACCCCAAATGGATTTTGGAAAATATCGGTCAAAGATAATGGTCTAGGTTTTGACACCAAATACGTAGAGAGAATTCTTAAACCTTTTCATCGTTTGCATGGAATGGGGGAATATCAAGGTAGCGGGATGGGACTGGCTATTTGCGAAAAAATCATCGCTCGTCACAATGGCATTATTGAAATAGAAAGCAGTCCTGGCAACGGCTCCACCTTCCATATCAACCTACCCCAAAACCTGGGGCAGAGTGCTGGCAAAGCATAAAGGCATTGATTATTTCACTTTACGAATCATCCAGCTATTGCCTGCTGAGCTAAAGTCACGCTAGCTGCGACCCGTTGCTAGACATCATTCAGTGGGGCGTTGGCCTTCCTTAAAAAAACTTCGAGGATTTGTTTCTGGTAAAGCACAACGGCAATATCCATCATGCCATCGTGATTAAAATCTGCTCCGGCTATGGAACGGGGTTGAGAACCCACAACATAATTATAATGTGGATAAATAAATGTTCCGTCTCCCCTGCCAGGAATCACGGATATACTCCCTCCTCTACGATTGCACACAACAATATCGGGAATCTTGTCGCCAGTAAAGTCGCCCGCCACAATATTATGCGGCCCTTTTTCTCCGGCAAAATCTTCCAGCTTCAAAAAGGTACCTTTGCCATCTCCCATATAAATACTGAGGCTGTCCTTCATCGGACTTGATGCGATCAGGTCTGCGTTTCCATCCAGGTTCATATCATGGTGAACGATGAACGAAGACTGGTTACCGCCTACAATTTTTTTGGGCGGCAGGAATGTGCCATCACCATTTCCTAAAAATAATTTAGCATGCTTCACCTTATCCGCATTGAGTGCCATGGCGATATCTTGATTGCCATCACTGTTATAATCATCAATGGTGATGTATGCAGGCGTGGGGCCTGCCTGATAGGCCTCAGCAAGCTTAAAGGTTCCGTCCCCAACTCCGAGAAGAATAATCAGCTTATTGAAACGCAGGGTCACAGCCAGATCGATTTTTTCATCATTATTGAAATCCCCTGCG
>JAJDBI010000287.1 GCA_029261435.1 Nitrospinaceae bacterium | reverse complement strand
CATACTTTTCATGATGGGTTGCGGCAATTTCTTCTGCCAGTTGCATGATTTTAGAATCGCTTCCCGATAAAATGGCTGCACCCACTTCAACATGGGTTTGCATCGTGGTCCACTCTTCTCCTTCAAGTTTGCCTGGTTTTAAAAGTATATTGTCAGGGATGCCAATTTTCCCAACATCATGCATGGGACTTGCTTGAAGGATGAGGTCACACTCCTCTTTGCTGAGTTTGGCCTTTTTTGCAAGGGCTTCGCTGAAATGCGACATGCGGATGACGTGCATTCCTGTTTCGTTGTCACGGTACTCTGCTGCGCGCCCCAACCGTTCTATGATCTCCTGCCTTGTTTTTTCCAGTTCGCGATTGCGTTTTTCAAGCATCCCAATCATGAAGTTGGTGTGACACCCCATCACTCCAAACTCATCCTGACTGGTAATGTGGACAGGCTGTTCGAGGTTGCCATTGGAAACGGCTTCCATCGATGAGTTCTGTTTGTAGAAAAATTGCTTCAGATTCCTTCCGAATGAAAAAATAAGATTGATCAACTCAGCGAGTATCACTGCGCCGACGAACATCAGCTCATTTAAGAACTTGTCTTTTCCTGCGTCAAATCCTTCTTGATCGAGATCCAGCAACCAGTAAAGATCTTTCAGAAACACCAGGAAAAGTATCAACGACATGAATATTAAAGAGAAAACGGCTACGGAGGTGAGTTTGGCAGTGATGGGGAAACTTGCCTTGACGGAATGTGTTTTCCAGTCAACGAGATTGGGTGTTGATGAAATAATTTTTTGTCTTTCCAATGCCATGTCTGCTGCTGCAAAAAAACCAAAAGTTGCACAACCCAGAAAAACTTTCATTCCGCTTACCAGATCGAAATAGTTTTCGTAACTGTTGTAGTAACCAAGAATGCCTGCGCCAGATAAAAATAGTGACCATTCAACAAGAAACTGATTCTGTGCCTGGTATTTCCAGTCAACTTTCAAAACAAGCAGTTTAATCAGCAGAGGTCGAATGAGAAATAGAATGGCAAAAACGGTGGCAAGGCGGATGGACCATTCTAATACGCCAAGACTTTCCAAAAGTGGGCAAACTTTTTCCCCATAAAAGGCAAGGGCTAATACTGATATTAGATAATGAGTCGTAATGCGCATGATTCAAGACTCCCAATTTATTGAATATTTAATCCTCACTATTCTAACTATTAATGCAAAAGATTTCTATCAGACAGTCTGCTTAGTAGTAAAACCGGTTATCAATGTTGACATTCAAGTTCACTATTTCTTTTGGAGAACAGGGTATCCAAGTGTGTATATCCACTTATCTTCCTCATGTGTGTCTGGACCTGCCAGGTCTCGGGCTGGTAAATGACAGGCCAGGCAATTTTCCTGATAATCTGTTGAAACAGTTTTTTTTGTGTCAGGAGCATTGAAAAGCGACCATCCCCAACCATCGCCCCATAATTTTGATTCCTTGTAGCGGCCTTTTGTGTCTCGGACCAGAACAAACCATCCTTTAAGATTTGTCGCATGACTCACAGCGGAACCGGTGGTCATTTTCATGGTTTCAGCATTCAGGAGTTCTTTGACCAATACGGCACCATCAGGATATCGACCGTGTTTTTGATAGTAATCAATCGTTTCCGGTTGAGTATATACAACATGATATTCCTTTGATCCGCGATCGCCCTTTGTATTGGCGTGTGCCCAGGTTCCCAGAGTGGCCCATCGTGTGTAATTTTCAGGGACGCTTATTGCTCCGGTTTTTAAGTCGACGTTAGGTGCTACAGGTTTCATTTCTTCACTAGTCGCAATCCCAGAAAAACCCATAACCATAAAAATTATTGCTAGGATTGCTATCACTTTATATTTCATCTGAACTTTCCTTTTAGAGTTAATCTTTTATAGGGATTTAGAAAGGCAGGAGAATCAGGATTTCTTTTTCAGCTGAACCTCCCCCTTCCAACAATCTCGAATCAATTTAGAGCTCCGCTTTTCCGATTGGAACCTTGAACTGATCGCACCAAATCACTACGGAACAAAAATCTTTCGGGTCCGATCCTTCTGGAATGGCATATTGATGACTACCCGTAAAACCCTGAAGTTTGCCTAAGCTAACCCCCGTTTCTACGTCATAACTTTTAGTTAAAATTACTCTGCCATCAGGGGCTTTGGTGATGTTAACGTCTTCCAGTAAGACAGTGTTACCTTCAATTTTGACTGTTCCAGATGCAGGATGTTCGGCATCCGTTCCAGTTAAGTTTCCTGTTTTCATAATTTATCCTTTCAAATATTTGATGTGTGTAGTTCATATATAAGTTATAGAAAAACCTGGGTTTCGTCATGCTCTGAAACCCAGGTTTCCTTGTTCTATTTGTAAACGTCCAATTAAAGCTCTGCCGGATCTTTATGCTCAATACCCTTCCAATTGGAACGGGCCTTTGCAATATGAACTTTCATATCTTTATTCCATTTTTTCTGGATTTTTTCATCCAGGTTTAAATACAGTTTGCCGTCAACCACTTTCCAGATGGTTGGATCGGAATAGAATTTTTTACCGACTGCTACACCGTAGGCACAATAACCTCCAAACTGAGGTGCATATTTCTCTGGGTTGGATGTGAACATTTTCTTGTTTTCTTTATTAGCAAACAGATAAGTACCGCCTTTATGGGTTGCTGTGTGATAGCCACTCCCTCGAATTGGTTTACCTTGACTAAAATATGAAACAGGGTCATAACCACCCATCACAGGGGCTGAAATTTCCGTTCCATTCATCATATTTGCTGACGCGCCAGTGGCCAGGAATGCGACTAATAATGAAATCATTGCAAAAAAACGGGTTCCACGCTTCAAACTGGAATTCATGATTTACTCTCCTTTAAATGCTTTGGTTTATAGAATAATCAATCAAAATAGATATACAGATTGGTGTACTGAAAACCCTTTTCCTTACAACTTTTAAATTTAAATAATACGCATTTAAATACAATAGGTTGTGTAATATTTTTAATCTTGATTGCGAATTTATGGTTTTTATTTTGTTCGATATATGAAGAATATGTAATCATATTAGTATAGTTGAATTGAGGGGGGATTAATTAAATTGGCGCAATCATCTAAACGTGAACAATTACTTCAAGCTGCGGTGGTGTTATTTGCCCGGAAGGGGTTTCATGGAGTGGGGATTGATTCCATCTCAGAAAAAGCAGGTGTCACTAAAAAAACCCTCTACCACCATTTTAAGTCGAAAGACGAGCTTATTTTGGCTGCCCTTCGATATTATGATGAACGGTTTCGCAATGACTTTATGAAAGCCATTGAGGCTAGAACGACAAATCCTGTTGAACGTTTGCTTGTTGTTTTTGATGTGGTGGAAGAATGGTTTCGCAAGGATGACTTTTATGGGTGTATGTTTGTGGGAGCTATGGGAGAGTATCCGGATGAAGGTTCACCGATCCGGAGTTTTTGTCAGGAAGCTAAAGGGTTGATGCTCGGATATATCAAACACCTTGTTGAAAAATCGCAATTGCAACGAGCCGATCAACTTTCCCAACAAATTATTCTTTTATTAGAAGGCGCGATCACCATGGCCCAGGTGAACAATTCATCTTTCAGCGCAGTCTATGCTAAAAAGGCGGTAGAGGTTCTAATCGGAGATTTACAGGTTCCTGTAAATAAAATTTCAAAGACCATCTAAAAGTAGTCTCTTCGCCAGCGGTTGATCCGCTCTCCCCATGCCAGGGTTTTTTCCGTGACATTGTTTTTCTTCCAGTTGCCGGCAGCAAACTTATTGGATTCTGCCAGAGTGGGGTAGATATGAATCGTGCCGAGGATTGCATTCATCCCGAACCCGTTCTTCATCGCGGCGACATATTCTGCGATTATATCTCCAGCGTGTAATCCTGCAATGGTGACACCTATGATCTTGTCTTTTCCGGGGACCGTTAATACTTTAACAATTCCATGTGCCGCTTCATCTGCTATGGCGCGATCCAGATCATCGATTCCATAAGTTGTGACTTCATAGGGAATTTCCTGTTCCCTGGCTTCCTGCTCATTCAATCCCGACCGGGCGACTTCCGGGTCGGTGAAGGTTGACCATGGGACAGTACTGTAATCGACTTTAAAACCATAGAAAGGACTTATCATAGAGTTCACGGCGCAATACCATGCCTGGTGGGCGGCAGTGTGGGTAAACTGATAGGGTCCTGCAACATCTCCGCACGCGTATATATTAGGGATGTTGGTTTTCATATAAGGATCAACCCGTATTGTTTTTTGAGGGGTTAATTCAACACCCAGTTCTTCTAATCCGAATCCTGTTGTATTTGCTTTTCTTCCCAATGCGACCAGAAGAGTGTCGAATTCGACTTCCACAGAGGTTCCATTATTCTCGCACTCCAGAAAATCTTTCCCATCGCGTTTGAAAAATCTTTTGGGAGTGTGAGCGGTCAATACGTTGATACCTTCGTTCTGGAAACTTTCCAAAAGCATTTGTGAAACCTCAGGGTCTTCTTTTGGAATCAAACGTTTGTTTCGCTGGACCTGTGTTACAGAACTGCCAAGCCGAGCAAAGGCCTGAGTCAGTTCAGAACCGATAGGTCCTCCACCCAACACAAGTAGTTTGTCTGGCTGCTTGCGGATACTCCAAATGGTATCAGAAGTCAGATAATCTACATTTTCAATGCCTTCAATCGGGGGAATGGCAGGGCGGGCACCGGTCCCTATGACAATATTCCTTGTAGTGAGAGTTTTTCCATTCACCGATACTTCATAGGGAGACAATATTTTTGCTTCACCTGTGTGGCATTCGACACCCATGGAAGTGTATCGTTCGATTGAGTCATGCGGTTCAATGGTTTTGATGACTCGTTGAACCCGTTCCATCACATCGGCAAAATCAAATTCAATCTGGGCACTTTTGAATCCCAGCTTCTGACATTTATTAGCATCGGCCATAAACTTGGCAGACCGGATGAGGGCTTTACTTGGAACACACCCTGTATTCAAACAATCGCCACCCATTTTATGCTTTTCTATCAATGCGACTTTGCCTTTGGTAGCGGCCCCGATATAGCTGGTGACCAGACCGGCTGACCCCGCGCCGATCACTACCATGTTGTAATCGAATGAATCTGGTTTTTTAAACCGCTTCATAATTTTTCGACCTTTAAAAAAGCTGACAAGTTTCCTGGCCAGCAACGGAAAAATACCCAGCAATACAAATGAGAAGATTATTTCAGCAGAGAGAATACCGCTTAAAGATTCTATCTGAGCAAGCTGTGTTCCGGCATTTACAAATACAATGGTGCCTGCCAGCATCCCTATCTGGCTCACCAGGAAAAATGACAGCGTCTTCATGGGAGTCAAGCCCATAACAAGATTGATGACGAAGAAAGGAACAGCAGGAATTAACCGGAGTGTAAACAGATAAAAAACACCGTCTTTTTTGATGCCCTCATTAAACGACTTCAAGTGACTGCCAAACTTGTCTTGAACCCAGTCGCGCAGCAACAAACGAGAAACAAGAAAAGCGAGTGTTGCTCCGATGGTGCTGGCAAAAGAAACCAGAATTGTTCCAGTCACCAACCCAAACAATGCACCGCCCAGAAGAGTGAGAAGGGCTGCTCCTGGTAGTGAAAGAGCTGTGCTCACAATATAAACTGCGCTATAGACGCCAATTGCCAGTAAAGCATTATTTTTATAGAAGGTCAGAAAATCGGTTTGTTGTCCTTTTATATATTCAAGGGTCAGGTAGTTTCCGAGACCATAATGAGAAAAGGCCCATAAGAAACCGACAATGAGCCCCAGTAAGATTATTTTTTTCATAGTTACTTTCCTGGCGGGTTATTTTTTGCCAGCTAATTGTTGATAACTCTATGTCTGTTAAATTTCTTACCCATACAGTCGTATGAAGGTAGCAAAACATTACAAATAAGTGAAGGATCAAGAAACTTTAAAGCCAGATCAGTTGTCCATCGAGTCCGTATCGTGACCAAAGGTGCTTTGGATTGTGTCAGTAGGTGGATGTCATGAAGAATTTCAGCAATTGTTAAATGTTTCCAGTTTTGACTTTTTTGAAAGCCGAGACAGCCTGGTCAAGGTCGGTGGTTTCGTGGGAGGCTGAAATCTGAATGCGAATTCGCGCAGTATCTTTCGGGACAACTGGATAGCTGAAGGCAATCACATAGATGCCTTCTTTCAGCAATTGGTCAGCCATGTTCTTTGCCATTGAAGCGTCGCCGATCATGAGGGGAATGATAGGGTGGTCGCCGGGCCGGATTTCAAACCCAGCCTGGGTGATAGCCAAGCGGAAATATTTTACATTGTCTCTAAGCTTATGGATCAATCCCAAAGAATTTGAAATTAGATCAATTGCTTTGATCGTGGTCGCTGTAATGACGGGTGACAGGCTGTTGGAGAACAAATAAGGTCGTGAGCGCTGACGTAAAAGTTCTATGATTTCTTTGCGTCCGCTGGTGAATCCACCCGAGGCTCCCCCAAGTGCCTTGCCGAAAGTGGAGGTTATGATACCCACCCGGCCCATGACATTTCGATATTCAATACTGCCACGACCGCTGTTGCCAAAAAAACCTGTGGCATGTGAGTCATCGACCATTACCAAAGAGCCGTACCGGTCGGCAAGGTCACAAATTTCCTCCAGCAGGGCGACGTCGCCGTCCATACTGAAAACTCCATCGGTAGCGATTATACGGTGTCGGTATTTCTGCGCTCTTTGTAATTGGGTTTCCAAATGCCCCATGTCGGCATGGTTATAGCGAAACCGGCTGGCTTTGCAAAGGCGCACTCCATCGATAATGCTTGCATGGTTCAACCGGTCACTGATCACTGCATCTTTTTCTGTTAGTAGTGTTTCAAACAGTCCGCCGTTGGCATCGAAACATGAGGAGTAGAGAACTGTATCTTCAGTTTGCAGGAATGTGGAAATGCTTTGTTCTAATTGCTTATGGATGTCCTGAGTGCCGCAAATGAAGCGTACCGAAGACATGCCGTATCCATACTGGTCGAGAGCTTGATGTGCAAACTCAAGAATCTCCGGGTGGTTGGCCAATCCCAGATAGTTGTTGGCACAAAAATTAAGAACCTGACCGTGAGCCGTAGAAAGATGAACTCCTTGCGGGGAGAGCAAAATACGTTCATCTTTGTATAGTCCGGATTCTCGAATTGCTTCCAACTCAGACCGAAGATGCGCGTTGAAACTATCTGTGCTCTTGTCAGTCATATTTCAGCACAATTTTGGGATGCGAGGTGATGGTTTTTTCAAATTGTGTTTTATCGAAAGCCTTGAACGGGACAACCGTACCCTGGCCCCGATTTAAGATGACATCATAAATTTTGTCTTGCAGGGAATGGCCGCTAGACATCAGCAGGTTGCTGGTGATGTACCAGGTTTGAAAAACCTTTCGGCCGACAACGCTGTGCATGGACTTCCCATATAAAATGATGTCCTGAAAATTAGTCAGGGTGTAGTCACCAGAAGAAAGACCGAATAAAATGATATCGCCGCCGGCACGGGTGGAGGCAATGGCTGTGTTCAAAGCCTGATTGCTTCCTGACATTTCAAAGGCTACATCGACTCCTTCGCCAAAGCATTGCTGGCGGATTCTGTCAGCAATGTCGAGGTCGGGAGCAGGGGCTGAATTATTGGTTGGGTTTGTGGAGACCTGCAAGGTGGAGTCCACACCAAGTTCTTCTGCGATTTTAAGATTGGTTTTTGAAGGGTCGACACCGATGATTGTGGTTGCACCCATCGCCCGGGCTACGAGAATGGTGAAGAGTCCTATCGTACCGCAGCCGAATACCGCAACGGTTTTGCCGCGCAGGTCAACCCGGCTGCAGGCATGCACTGCGTTCCCCAGAGGTTCCTGAATAGCCGCGACCTCGGGTCGGATTTTATCCAGATCAGTACGCCACAATTCTTTGGTCGGAAGTTTGACTTGTTCTGCAAAACAGCCATCGGTTGAGATTCCTATAATGAGATGGTCCGAGCAGACATGAGCATCACCGATTTTGCACTGATGGCAAACCCCGCAAAAGATATGTGATTCTGTCGAGACGATGTCTCCTGGTTTATAACCGTAATTTGATGTGGAGTAAGACCCTGCCTCAACAATTTCTCCTAACAGTTCGTGTCCGCAAATTCTGTATGGTTGTTCATCCCGGTCGCGGGAGTCGAGAAGCATGTCTTTAAACGCGTGGCGAAACCAGAGGCTTTTGTCGGAACCACAGAACCCGGTATAAAGTGGTTTGATGATGCATTTATTGGAATCAGCAGGACGAAGTGATTCATCCAGTTCCGGTTCGGGCACATCCGTCAGGTTCATCCCCGTTGTGTTGTCCCATTCATTCCGCGGAGTATCGAGGACCAAGGCTTTCATAAATGACTCTCCTGAAAAGGATAATCCACCCACATATAAAATATTGGCCTAAATCATAACAAATGCAACCCGAGTCTATTTCAAAAAGAATGAGGGGTGTGGTTCACTTCAAGTCTCTAACTGCACGGACACCCCCATTGTTGCATTGATCCAGACTGCGAAGGTGGATGAGTCCTTTTACAAAGTATAAGGTTTTGGCGCAACAGCGCTTTTGCTCCACAACTCCGCAGTCGCTACTCCAGAACCAGTAGGCGGAACCGTCGGCAAATTTTTCATCCAGAGCAAGAGGGTGTTCTGCATTGTGATCCCAGGCCATGTTATTTTCTTTAGTGGGATCATATAAGGTGGCGAGTTCTTTTATAGTGGGCATTCTCCAATCAGAAAAATTCGCTGTGTCCAGTTTCTCCAAATAGTCCATAGACTCCTGCCATGTCAGGCATTTTCCCAGGTCAGCATAGCTGTCTTTTTTAGTCCAGAGCAAACCAGAGTCAGGGTCAGTAATGGTCCCATCTTTATTGTCAATCAGATGTAGCTTGGAAACGGCTGGTTTCTTTAATGGTTCTACATATTGAGGGGAAATATAGGGTGGTTTGGGGGTGCAGCTGATCGTGTCGTCGGCGTAAGAGAAGACAGGTATTATGATAGCTCCCAAAAATATCCAGAAATAAATCCTTATCGTGATCATAATAAAAGACTCCCATATTATTTAGGTTGGGACACCTGCCTGACTAGAGATTACAATATTCTGGCAATAAATGCTCCTAAAGAAAAATATCTCTTTATGTGTGAACTAAATATTCAGCCAATATAAATCGGCCTTTTATATAACTTAATTTTCTCCATGGACTGAGATACAATGAAGTAAAGCAAAGGGAATAAAACCCCATGGCTTGATGATCATGCTGTTGCCATTTGAACCTTTTAGAGGAAGCACAATGGTTTCCTGGATTAAAGCGTTCATTGTTCTAATTTCTCTGGTTTTGCTGGTCCCTGCCTCGATATCTTCCGAGTCGATCAATACCTCCTGGGTTCACATATCTCCTGAAGGAGAAAAAGTAGTCCGGTTCCATTTTTTTTGGTCCAAGACCTGCCCACATTGCCGAAAGGCCAAGCCTTTTATTAATAAGCTGGCACAGTCCTATGAGTGGCTGGAACTCAATTCCTATGAAATCAGTGGAAGCCGCAAAAATGCAGATTTATATAGAACTCTTGCGAAAGAGGTGGGGGAGAATAAATTTGCAGTACCCGCCTTTATATTTTGCAAGCAGATTGTGATTGGTTACCTCAATGAGCAAACAACAGGGGCGGGTTTGCGGGACAAACTGTTGAGCTGTCGAACATCCTTGGAGGAAGACAAGAATGAAGTTTCTGATAAGTCAGGAGAAAAAGAAAAATTCTCTCTGCCATTTTTAGGGGAGTTTGATCCACAGGGCATGTCCTTGCCCGTTTTTACAATCATCATTGCAGGGCTGGATGCATTCAATCCCTGCGCTTTCTTTGTTCTACTATTAATGCTGAGTTTGCTGGTTAATGCCAAAAATAGAAAACGGATGATGTTGATCGGCGGGATTTTTGTGTTCTTTTCTGGATTTATTTACTTCATCTTCATGGCAGCCTGGTTAAACCTGTTTCTTTATATGGGGGAGATAAGAACCATAACCATTATTGCGGCTGTGGTGGCCATTGGAATTTCCTCAATAAATATAAAAGACTATTTTTTATTTAAAAAAGGAGTTTCCCTGTCGATACCAGATAGTGCCAAGCCCGGTCTTTACGAAAGAATCAGAAAGTTGATGAATGCATCGAGTTTGCCAACCATGATTCTGGGGACGATTATGCTGGCTATTGTTGCCAATTCCTATGAATTATTATGCACGGCCGGATTCCCGATGGTTTTCACCCGACTGCTCACTCTGCATGATTTGACCTCATGGAGTTATTATAGTTATCTGCTGTTCTACAATATTATTTATGTGGTCCCTCTGCTGGTGGTGGTGCTTGTCTTTACAAAAACGCTTGGGTCTAGAAAGCTGACTGAAAAAGAAGGGCGTATTCTAAAATTGGTTTCCGGATTGATGATGCTTGAGTTAGGGCTCCTGTTGCTTTTTGCTCCTGACATGCTCAACCACCTGCTAACAGCCGTTAGCCTGATCGCCGGTGCTATTATACTAACTTGCGGTATTGTTTATATCGATAAAGAAACAACAGGTCACTAATTCGCAATTGTGACTGAAGGGCTAGAGCTCAGGGGGCAAATCTTTACTGAGATGCAATACGTAGTCTCCTTCATCTTTGGTCAATAAAGGAGCTTTTCCTGCTTCAGTTTGTGCGTTTTTTTGAGGTTCTGGCGTAGGGGTTCGGGCTTTGGAAACTACTGATACGCGGTCTCCGGCTTTCCAGGGGTCGGGTTCCCCGGCTTTACGGTCGAGGGAAATGACGAGAATGTGATGGTTGTCGGGATCTTCCGGGTGTTTGCGATTATTTCTTTGGCGTCGTTCCAGCTCAGGAAGCTCAGGTGGGGAATGACGTTTGCGCCGTTCCATCAGACGGGTATCTCTCACCCTCAATATCACACCTTCACTGGAATGGGATGGGTTGAAAATTTGCGAAGTACTCTGCCCAACATTACTGGGTAGCGTCCAGTAGGGAGAATTGATCCTGCTTACATGTTTCTCCGGTTCCGGTTCTTTATTGCGGTCTATCGGCGAAATCAGCATGACTTTTCTCGATATCTATTTTTAAAATAAACAAACCTCTCTACAATAAATATATTCCTCTTTATTGATATATGCCAATAAATTAATACTGTTGATAATCAAATTCGTTTCAAGGTGTTTTCGTCGGTGTGGTGGAACAGTTTGTCTTGATCCTTAATTTTTAGTTGTGTGTCTTCTTTGTAGCTGAAACTGTTTTCATCGTGGACGGTGACCTTCAGCTCATAACGAACCGTTTTGAATTCTCGATCGAGGAACTGGTTGGAACAGATACCGTAGATTTCTGATCCTGCATCGGCGGCCAACTGGAACTCCCTTGCATTGGGTTCTACGGTGCCACCTGCGATCACCGACACTCCACGAGGTACAATGAAGCAACGGAGTACCTGATTTTCTGCTGGATCCCAAAGCCAGTATCCCGTTTCTTCATGAAAAGGATTTTCCTGACCCAACGGCCATACTGTGGTCGAATATCTCAATCCGTAAAGGGTTTGGGAGTGGTTGTTCACCGGTCCGAAAGGTTCCAACATCAATCGTTCGCGATATTTATTTTTTTTTACTTCCGCTGGATTTTTGTCAGGGGCAATATCGTCACCTTTTTCACCCTCCCAGATGCCTGCCAGGGGAGCCAGAGGCCCTAGGTTTGCCATCAAATCTTTATTCATGATTTCACCTCACAACAAAAATTATAGTTTAGATTTACACATAATACTCTCAGCTTTTATTGATAAAATCAATGTAAGGTTCTTTGCATTTTTCAGACAAATGCGAAAGTTCTATTTGGAGCTATATGATCTCTAAATACCTTGAGAGTTTATACGCTCAAAACCTACCTGATGATGAATGAAGAGTGATAAATTATATTCCAGCTAATTTGAATACGGAGATAATGCAATGAAAAAGGTTGTGATTGCCAACTGGAGTAGTTTGAAAGATCGAGAACCTTCTTATGCTTTGGTGGCGAATGTGGATCTGGTCGTTGTTCGTTATGATGACAAGGTGTCGGTTTTATACGGGCGATGCCTGCATCGGGGTGCGTTGTTATCGGATGGGCATGTCCAAGGCCATAATCTTATTTGCGGTGTTCATCAATGGGATTTCAAATATGAAACCGGAGTTAGTGAATACGACAATGATGAAAGATTGCAGAAGTTCTCCGCCTGGGTCGAAGATGGTCACGTTTTCGTGGATGAAGTTGAAATATTCGAGTGGGAGAAAGAAAACCCACAACCCTATCAGCGTGATAATTACCTGGGATTGTATGCGGATACTCACGGGACCGACGCTGAGCCTCATACCGGTTTTATTCAGGAACTGGCAAAAAATGGTCTCTCTAAATTAGGGCATCATGGTCGAGTTTCCGCTATGGGTGTTCCTCGGCAGGAACTTCCAGAATGGGAAGATATTCAATTTGTCACAGCGCAATTGGCAACCATGCCTTTATTGGATGATGAGCCTGTTGGCACAGAAGTTGTTATTGGTCCCGGTGCAAAAAAACCTCTCAAACTGGATATGCCTTTATTTGTTTCTGATATGAGCTTCGGGGCTCTTTCTGAAGAATCCAAAATAGCATTGGCTATGGGAGCAGAAATGGCCGGAACCGGTATCTGTAGTGGTGAGGGCGGGATGCTCCCGGAGGAGCAAGACGCCAATAGTAAATATTTCTACGAGCTTGCCTCAGGGCGATTTGGATATTCGATGGATAAAGTTAAACGCTGCCAGGCGTTTCATTTTAAAGGCGGGCAGGGAGCCAAGACCGGCACAGGAGGTCACCTGCCAGGGGATAAAGTCAAAGGCAAAATTGCTGAGGTTCGTGGCTTGAAAGAAGGCGAGGCCGCTGTTTCCCCGCCGCGTTTTCCCGATTGGACAGATATTAAACCGATCCGAGAGTTTGCTCGTCAGGTTAGAGAAGCGACTGGAGGTATCCCTGTTGGATACAAACTATCTGCGCAACATATAGAAAAAGACATTGATGCTGCTTTAGAAGTTGGTGTCGATTATATCATTCTCGATGGACGCGGTGGAGGAACAGGAGCCGCACCTCTTGTTTTTCGCGACAATATTTCCGTACCCACCATTCCGGCTTTGGCGAGAGCAAGAAGACACCTTGATAGCCTGAACCGCAAAGACGTGACTTTGGTCATTACGGGTGGATTAAGAGTCCCCGCCGATTTTGCCAAAGCTCTCGCACTGGGGGCCGATGCGATCGCTCTTTCTAATTCTGCCTTACAGGCTATAGGGTGTATAGGAATGCGAGCGTGCAATACCAATAATTGTCCCGTTGGTATTGCCACTCAGAAAGATCACTTGAGGCAAAGGCTGGTTATTGAAGAATCTGCCAAGCGTCTCAAAAACTTTTTCGAAGCTTCAGTTGAGTTGATGCAGGTGATGGCGAGAGCTTGTGGCCACAGGCATGTTAATGAGTTTCAACTCAATGATCTCACAACCTGGAAACAAGATATGGCTGCTCTGTCAGGAATTACTTATGGAGGTGTCAAGTGAAGGTTTTAACAATGCGTGCTCGGGACGGTGATAATTTGTCTGCCATGGTTATTGAAGACAGGTTTTTGTGATTAAACCCGGATCATGATGTCTTTTTAGGAGTATGGCAATCTACATTCCCACCTGTGAAAGTTAAGCTGAATTTAGATTGTAGTCAGTGAGCAAGGAAATTTTTAACAGCTTCTTTGGCCTCCTTTAAAATTGATGTGCCATCCCCAACCAGCAAAGTTTCAAAATCATATTCCAATAGTTGTTTTAATCCAAGTTTGGCTTTTACAGGGTCGTGGTATTTGTCGGGAGGTAACATGTTTACCTGACCGGGAATTTTGCCGATTAAAGCATCTCCAAGGATCATGATCTTTTGATCCTTGATATAAAAAGCAGTTTCACCCGGTGTCTTTTGATGTTCCAATTGAATTGCCTGAATACCACAGAATAAAGACTCTCCTCCCACAAAGGTATTATCAGTAGATTCTTCCAGGGTTTCCTTGTCCAACTTGTTTACCCAGACCGGAACGGAGAACTTGTTTTTTAATAAACTGCTGGCTCTTTCATGGTGAACATTGGTCAATAAAATGCCCTTTAAAGGGGAGGATGAATGGCTGCCAATAATATTTTTTAATTCGACTTCATCATTTTTTTCCAGATCAGGAGGATCTATGATAACGGACTCACCCTTTCCAACTATCAAGAGACCATTGAATTCCAGTTTTTTTTCTTGATTGTATTCGCTCCAGCCATATAACCCGGGCAGGGTTTCTTTAATCATAAAAAATCACCTGTGAAAAAATATTAAATTTATAACAGACTGTTTCTCATTTAGCCGATCTTATATTGCCAGTGCAAGCTCAAGGGCTCGTGTTTTGAGTTTCGCGTTTGATCCAAACCAGGCCTGCCGCAGTCGGGAGTCCTGGTTGCTTCCGAGACGATGGTCGATAATGTGGGTCACCGCGTTGAGCAAACCCCATGCTGTCATTTCGCCGGGATGCTGTTCCGATACCTGAGAAAGGGTTTCAATTGCCAGTTTGGTATTCTTCTCCGCGAGCTCTGCTACTTCTTTTTCGCCGATGCTGGGAATATTTTTGATTGTTTCCGGTTGGAAGACATTAAACATATATTGCCATGCAATTGGTGTGTCTACTTTTTTATCTGCCAGTCGTTGAGCATCTGTGGCAAAATTTGAAATCGCTTCGCGTCCGAGCTTAACCATAGCGGCTACTTTTTTGTTCATCTCATCATCAAAGTTTTGTGGCTTCTGATTCATGAATGGAAAGGAGGGATTAAACGTTCTCCTGAATATGTTTTTAATGTGCGGTTTTGCTTTGGATGCAATCGGTAACATATTATGGCAACTTTCACGGACGGTGATGAACAGGACCTCAATTTTTTCCCTACTTTCATTGCGCGAAGCCAGTAGAACATAGCCTTTTACTTTGTCCTCTCCCCCCAGAGTAAAGTCCAGATTCAATCGGGCAAGTCCCCAAAGAATTCTTGCCCCATCGAGACTGCCAATGGTTTCGATATCGGCCTCACCCGCTTCGAAAAATCCCTTGAAGAACCTCATCGTCTCTTGATTGCCATAAGACTTGGGTCGTTGAGAAGGGATTTTAGAAACCTCCCAATCGAGTTTGGCTTTGTATAGCATTTCCCGGCTGGAGAAATTAGCGTCGACTTCCACGCCAATTCCATGCCAGGGTTTTTGGTTTGTTGTGTCCATATTATTAGTTCAGAAAATTCACTGTTGATATTGATGGATTTGGGTTGTGCTACTGTCTTAATTTTGATGCCTATTATAGTCGGGGCAGTATTAAATTAAGTGAAAAATGTGGTTTTAAAAGGTGCCTTGATATTTATCCCTTTGAGATCAGGTTAATTTGTTTGAAATACTTTCTCTGACTCTTTGAATCAATGCGTCAATAATTAAGGCATGATGACTGAGACATGGGGTCTTGAGGATTTCTGTATCAGGGTATTTGCTCTGAAAAGTATCGCTGAGAGCATGTACGCGTTTGACCCAAACACCGGTAAATAAAAAAAAGGGCAATAGGATGACACGGCGGAATCCTTGTGGCGTGAATTTTTCCTGCATGTCCTCCAGATAATGTTGAGAAGTACCCGCAAAGCAAGGAAGAGTTTTTCCAAAGCCCATTTTCTCTCCCAGTTGGGAGAGAATTTTTTCAACTTCGGAGTTGAAGCCTGAGTCTTGGCTTCCATGACCAATGGTCATGAGCAATGTTTCTGACCGGGAAAACGGTTCTGTAGAACTTTTTTCTTCCTCTTCAATACGCTTCTGGCAGGCTTCGATAACTTTGGGTTGAGTTGCCAGAGGTTTGGCAAAAATCAAGTTGATTTCTGGACGATTTCGAAACACCTCGTTGACAGTGTGAGGGACATCTCTTCGGGTGTGCTCTCCAGAAAACAAAATACCCGGTAGTATAATTATATTTTTAACGCCATTGCGATGACAAGCGGACAAGGCATTGGTGATATCAGGATTTGCAAATTCCAAAAAACCAGATTCTACTATTTGGCAGAAATTTCTTTCGCGAAATTTTTGCGACAGGGTTAAAAACTGCCTGGCTCCCTCTGGATCGCGGCTTCCATGACCGATAAGGCAGATGGCGTATGAGCTGGGAAGTCTGTCGCCAGTAAAAATATCCATGCTAGTTCGTTTATCCGGTAGAATAATGATTGTTTTATAATAACCGTATTGGTCAGTGAATAAAAACTGAAAGGAATGCTATGGACCTATCATGGCCTTTGCCCGAAAATGACCCGTGGTCTACACCCTTTGCAGAGCTATTAATGGATAAACTGGAATTGCAACCGGGTGACTCCGTTTTGGACATTGCTGCGGGAGGAGGAGTCCCTGCATTTCACCTCGCGGAGAAGGTCGGACCTGAGGGCAGTGTGTTGGCGGTTGATATTCATCAGGGGCAAGTGCTTCGCTCCCGGTCAATTCAAGGTCAACATATGCCGTGGTTGCAGTTTGAAGTAGGGGATATGCGTTTTTTGCCACCAACGCTTCCACGTTTCGATCGCATTACCGGTAACCTCTCTTTCATGTTTTTTCGCCCGAATCGGTTTGATGCTCTCAGCAACCTGGTGCAGTTTTTAAAGCCGGGTGGTCAAATTGTTTTGACTTTTCCATCGATGGGAACGTTTGACTCTTTATGGGTTCTCGTGGATGAGGAAATGAAACGGAGAAACCTGGAGAATGAGCGCAAAGCATTGAATGAGTATATAGAGGAGCGTCCTTCTGCCAGTCATGCGAAACAATGGCTTGATGAACTGGGGTTGGAGCGGGTCGAGGTGACCGAGTGGCCATTGGAAATTTTTACCCGATCAGGCCGGGATTTTCTTGAGCACCCACTTTTACGAGGTGGATTTCTGGATGATGTTTACGAGTGTTTTGAAGATCAGAACCTGGCGCATGAGTTTATGGATGACCTCTCTCAGGATACTGACCGTTTCACCCCTCTGTTGGCTCAGAGATGTGCTATGTCGGGGTTCATTCCAGTTCAAAAGTAGCCTGATTTTTACGCATTATGGTAGGATCGTGTATGGATGATGAAGGTAGAGCGGAACTTAAAAAGCAAATTGTTGAAGAGATCGAAGTGCAAAAGCATTTGGTCGAAAGTTTTATTGAAACCTCCAAGCCGGTTTCTCCGGACAACGCGATTGGCCGACTCACTCGAATGGAAGCAATCAATAGTCAGAATATCAGCGAAGCTTCTTTAAACTCAGCCCAGGCCAAACTGGTCAAGCTTGAAAAAGCTCTTAGCAAGGTTGACTTGCCGGATTTTGGAATCTGTGTGCGATGCGAAAGCCCGATTCCACATGGCCGCATCATGCTCATGCCGGAAAATGTATTATGCGTATCCTGCGCAGAAAAAAAATAACAACTCACCATTAGGACGATAGTCTTGACGCAACAGGCCCATGAAAATTACTCGCGGGAGCATGAAGATTTCCCGATGAGCAGGGCGAGAGAACTGGTGAAAGATCTCTTTCGACCCAATCCTTATATTTATTGGATAGATTTTTTATTCAGTGCCATTCTGGGATGGGGTACTTTTGGACTGGCCCTAATGGCCCCGGTTTTTTCTTCCCATCAAATTTTTTTTGTGACTCTTTCCTGCATGGGTTTGTACCGGGCGGTGTTATTCATCCATGAGATTGTCCATTTTAAAAAAGGTGCCTTCAGGGTTTTTCGTTGGGTTTGGAATATGCTTTGTGGTTTTCCTCTGATGCTGCCTATTTTTCTTTATCAATCTGTTCACTTTGATCACCATAAGCAAAACTTTTATGGGACTGAAAAGGATGGGGAATATTTCCCTTTCGCTTTAAAAGGAAGGAAGTGGATTGTCATCCATGTTCTTTTTTCATTCCTGGTCCCGATTATATTTTTAGCGCGGTTTTCAGTCCTAACACCCCTGTCCCTGATTAATAAGGAATTGAGGTATTTTTTGATGGCAAGAATGTCTGCTCTGGTTATCGACTTGGATTACCAACGACCGGAATCTTCTTGGAAAAATGCGGAAGATTGGAAAATACAGGAGTTTTTGGCGTGTATTTTTGCTTGGGCATTTCTGGGAGCCGTTTTGACGAAAATTATTCCTGTGATGGCCTTAATCCTGTGGTACTGTGTTGAGGCGTTGATTTTTATGGTTAATTCCATTAGAACCCTGGGGGCTCACCGCTATCAAAACCCCAAGGAAGATGCGATGAGCTACCCAAGTCAAATGCTGGACTCGGTTAATATTCCCGGGAATAGATGGATGACTCCTTTATGGGCTCCAGTGGGGCTTCGTTTTCATGCGACGCATCACTTGTTTCCTGATCTGCCTTATCACGCACTAGAAGAGGCACATCGCCGACTGATCCTGGATCAAGGAGAGAACTCCCTATACGGTCAA
>JAJDBI010000286.1 GCA_029261435.1 Nitrospinaceae bacterium | reverse complement strand
TGGTTTCGCCAGACCTATTACATCCTCCGCTGGCGGTGGCAACTCAAACAAAAACGCGATTCTCTGGGTTCTCAGGAAAGTAAACCTCCGATCTATCGTTCGCTTGGTTTTTTTGCTCTTGGTGTGATTTTAAGTGCAGTGGGTATTTTTGTGTTCACCAGCGCTATAAGCCAGAACTCTTTTTCCAGTGGGCTGATTGCTCTCCTTCTAGTTGGTTATGGAGTGGTCACTCTGAAAACGCTTTTCAGCAATAAATAAAAACTTCGCTCTAAAAAAACCTTTTTTGCCAACCAACCTTCCTGTTTTTCAACTTATAGTTATTAGATTACATCACCGAAAATGTGTATCCTGATAAAGTAGTATAAATTCCTTTTTTCAGTTTGAGTTCATTATGTCGGATAATAATCCCAAAGATATAGTCAGCATAAACCTCCCGGTCAATGGCATGAGTTGTGCCAGTTGTTCAGCGCGGATCGAAAAAAAGGTCGGTGAACTGGAAGGGGTAATTTCCGCCCACGTCAACTTTGCCGCAGAAACGGCCTCGATTGAATTTGATCCACAAAAAATATCTGCAATCCAGTTTCCCTTGACCATAGAAAAGTTGGGGTTTGAAGTCCCGCGTCTGAGCAAAACATTTCCTGTTGAGGGGATGACCTGTGCATCCTGTGTTTCTCGGGTGGAGAAAAAGCTTTCGTCTTTGCAAGGGGTCCACGCTGTCGATGTCAATCTGGCGACGGAACAGGTGTTGGTGGATTACATCCCGGCTTTGGTCGGTTTTGAATCCCTGAGGTCGTCTTTGGAAGAGGCGGGTTATCGTCTTTTGCCTGAAAAGTCTGTTGCAGCGGAGGGGGATGAAGAACGCTATCTCAAACATCTGGCTGAGCTTAAACTGAAACTGATATTTAGTGGACTGACCAGCTTGATGGTCATGTTTCTTTCGATGCAGGGCGTATCGTTATTCAATATTCAATTGCATGCTCTGAACATTACATTATTCATTCTTGCGAGCCCAGTACAGTTTTATTGCGGCGGGCAATTTTACCGAGGAGCGTTCAACGGACTCCGTCATGGTTACGCTGATATGAACACACTCATTGCCGTGGGAACTTCAGCCGCTTATTTCTATAGTGCCTGGGTTACCATTCTTCCGGGTTGGTCAGCGAGTCTGGATGTTTATTACGATACCTCGGTCATGATCATCACGCTTGTATTACTGGGACGTTGGATGGAAGCGAGAGCCAGGCATAATGCTTCTTCTGCGATCAAAAAGTTAATGGGGCTCCAGCCTAAAACTGCTCACGTCGAACGAGAGGGCAGGGAGATTGAAATTAGTGTGGAAGACCTCATTGTGGGAGATGTGGTCCTGGTTCGGCCCGGAGAGAAAATCCCTGTAGATGGTGTTCTGATTGAAGGACAATCTTCGATTGATGAGTCTATGTTGACCGGTGAAAGTGTCCCGGTAGAAAAAAAATCAGGTGATGAAGTGATCGGGGCGAGCCTTAACAAAACCGGTTTTTTTAAAATGCATGTGACCCGCATGGGTAAAGATACTGTGTTGGCACAGATCATTCAACTGGTAGAGCAAGCACAGGGATCGAAAGCACCCGTACAAAGACTTGCGGATAAAATTGCCGGAATCTTTGTGCCAGCGGTGATTGGACTGGCTCTTTTGGCTTTTGCATTCTGGTGGGGCTTTGGAGATTCATTTGGTCCCTTACCGACGACACCGTTTCTGTTTGCCTTGATGATCTTCATTTCGGTCATGATCATTGCCTGCCCGTGCGCATTGGGCCTTGCCACTCCTACGGCGATTATGGTTGGAACCGGAAAGGGCGCGGAGATGGGTATTCTTATTAAGAGTGGTGAGGCTTTGGAACAAGCCGAAAAACTTGATACGATTGTTTTTGATAAAACAGGGACACTGACCTTTGGTAAACCGGAAGTCGCCGATGTGTTGTTATCTCCTGCTGCCGTATTGGATGCAGACCGTCTACTGTTATTAGCCGGTTCACTGGAAAAACAATCGGAGCACCCTTTAGCTCAAGCTGTAGTCTTAGAGGCGAAGAAGCATAACCTCAGGCTCGAAGCGGTTTCCGAATTTGAGGCTCTGCCCGGTTTTGGGGTGCGGGGAATGATAGATCGTAAAATTGTTTTACTTGGTAATGTTAAGTTGATGCAGGAGCAGAAAATCGATTTCTCTTCCATGAGCGATGACCTGGAAAAATTAGCGACTCAGGGAAAGACGCCCATGTTGTTGAGTGTTGATGAAAAACTTGAAGGTCTTATCACCACTACTGACAAGTTAAAACCTCATGCCGGGGAATGCGTTCATCGTCTTAAGAGGATGGGACTGAAAGTGATGATGGTGACAGGGGACAATCGAAAAACCGCTCAGGCTGTCGCCCAGCTACTGGATATTGATGATGTGATCTCAGAAGTCCTGCCTTCAGGAAAGCGAGATGAAATTAGAAAGCTAATGAAAGAAGGGCGCAAGGTTGCAATGGTGGGGGATGGAATCAATGACGCACCGGCATTGGCTGAATCCACAGTGGGTATTGCTTTGGGGAGCGGTACGGATGTTGCGATGGAGGCTTCTGATATCACGCTGGTCACTTCAGACCTGAGAGCCGTAGCCCAGGCTATTGAATTGAGTCGTCGGACTCTGGCAAAAATCCGGCAGAATCTTTTCTGGGCTTTCTTTTATAATGTTCTGGGAATTCCCATTGCGGCAGGGGTTTTGTATCCTTTTTATGGTGTTCTTTTGAAACCTGTATTTGCTGCTGTAGCCATGTCTTTGAGTTCTGTTTCAGTAGTTGGAAATTCTCTTTTATTAAAACGCTTTTCTCCTTCCAAGCTTTAGGGGTTGTCTGTGACCTCTTTAGAAAGATCAAAAAAGGTTCAGTCTTTTTGGTTCTCCTTAGTGGTGGTCTTTTTCTTTTTTGGATTTATCGAGTTGCTTCTAAGTGTTTCTGGGTTCGAGCCGGCATTTCGCTATAAATCCTACACCATCCCTTCCTGGATGGAAGAGATGGACCCCGTAGTATTAGAAAAGTACCAGCAGTTTGTGGCGGGGCAGGGATTTGTGAATCAGGATGCCTATGCCTATGAGCCCGACTTGCGCTACGGTTACCGGTTAAAGCCCAATTACGCAACCACGGTACAGAATTACTCTTCTATCTTTGTGGTGGATAAACTTCCCTCCTGGACGCTTATCTCCAATGCCGAAGGGTTTCGTGTGTCTTCTAATGAGCCGACTGAAACAGAAATCTCGGGAAGGACCCTGTATGTGCTGGGAGACTCGAGCAGTTTTGGCTGGGGAGTGGAGTATGAAAAATCTTATCCATTCCTGCTAACAGAAAAGTTGAACTTCATTGCACCTTTTAACTTGAAGAACCTGTCTCTTCCTGGCTTCTCATCCTTTCAGGGGAAACTGCTGTGGGAGGAGCTGGGCGATGTGAAAAAGGGTGACCGGGTTATTCTTTCCTTCGGATGGAATGACGCTTATTCTTCATTGCAGACAGATCGCCGCCAATTTGATTTGCGAAATTCTCTGGCAGGAAAAGTTAACTGGAAGTTGAAACATCTGTTACTTTTTCGATGGATGAGGACATGGGGTTTGCCCAGGCGTGCTGTCGGTCAAGAAGAAGGTTCGCGGGTTCCATTAACGCAATACCGCAGAAACCTTGAGGATTTGGTGGAAGGGATCCTGGAAAAGGGTGGTAAACCGGTGTTTGTCAATGTCTGTAATCCGGTTTTATATCACGATGCAGCCAAGGAAATCATCGAGAATAAAAAAATCTCTTTTGTTAATTTTCCCTCAGCATTGGAGCCTTATTTGTCGACCGTCCATGATCGCTTCCCTGACTTGTTTGTGACCTATTTTGAAGCATACGGAGAGGGTATGGAAGCTGACCCAATGTTAGCCTTCTTGTTTCCAGATCGTTGTCACCCAAATGAAATCGGACACAATTTAATGGCTGAGGTTCTCTTTAATACTATCAAGGGAGAAATCCACTAAGCCTATCATGTTTATTGCCCCATGATAAACAGTGCTGTTGGGTATCAAAAGTTTACCTGTCGAAGCCAGAGACCAGGACTTCACGGTTGTAAGCGGCAACCACCTCACCTCGATTGACCATGCCGATCACTCGCTTGGGATCATCACGGCGGACTACGGGAAGTTGTTCTACATCAAGTTTGGCAAACATTTCCATAGCCTCATTGAGGTTGTTTTCCGGCGTGAGAGTCATCACAGATTCGACTTTTAAATCGTTGGCGACCACCAAATCGCCCAACTCTTCGTCAAAAATCATTTCCCGAACCATATGGAAAGACAATATGCCGGACATCTCTCCCTGGCCATTTACTACAGGGAAATAAAAGTTCTTGGAATATGAAATAGTTTCCAGAATTTTTCTGAAAGGCCTGCCTTCGGGAATGGACGTGACATCCTTGCTTAATACATCATTGACCTTGATGGCGTTGAGAATAGAAACCTCGCGCCCATGTTTGATGTTGATACCGTCCTTCAACAGTTTCTGTATATAAATGGAGTTTTTATCAAATGCACGGAAGGTGTAGGCCGAAACGATGCAGGTGATCATGATTGGCAAAATGATGGTGTAATCGTTGGTCAACTCAAACAGCATCAGGATATTAGTCATAGGTGCTTGCATTACCGCACCTGCTACGGCACCCATTCCCACCAGTGCATAGGTCTCGGGCGAAGCGGTGAAGCTGGGGTTGATCGCATGCACCAAAGTCCCATAGGCCGAGCCCAGCATAGCTCCAATAAACAGGGAGGGAGCAAAGACACCACCCAGTCCTCCCGAACCCAGAGTTGCAGAAGTGCTGATGATTTTTAAAAAGATGAGTATAAAGGCCAGTCCCCAGAAAAGCTCTCCGTTAAGTGCTTTTTCCATAAACTCGTAGCCGTTGCCCAGAACCGCTGGAAAAAGTATAGAGATGAATCCGACTATCAGTCCACCGAGAGCAGGTTTTAAAGGTTTTGGGAGATTAACCTTTTTATCAAAAATATCATGGGCCTTGAAGTAGACGGAAGTGAATAGTTTTGAAACCACTCCGCAAAGGAGACCAAGGAATAAATAAAAAACAATTTCGGAGTAGCTGACCAGCTCGTGTACCGGCACATGAAAAGTGATCTCGTTGCCTTCCATCGCTCGTCCGGTGGCCGTACCAATGACTGAGGCAACCACAATGGGACTGAACGTGTGGATGGTAAAGTCCGTGAGAATAATTTCGAGAGCGAACAAGACTCCTGCCAGGGGAGCATTGAAGGAGGCGGCGATCCCCGCTGCCGCACCGCAGCCGACTAATACCTGGATTCGTTCATGTGAAAGATGAAACATGTTACCGAGAGCCGAACCCACTGCTGAGCCAATTTGTACAGTCGGACCCTCGCGTCCGGCTGACCCTCCTGACCCGATAGTGAGTGCTGATGTGGTGGAACAGGTTAGCAAAGTACGTTTGCGAATTTTTCCGGCTTTCATCGCAACGGCATGCATGACCCGATGCACTCCATTTTCTTTAACTGCATCGGGGAAAAAATGACAAATGACGCCGGTAATTATTCCCCCGATCATGGGCATGAGTGGCAATAGTAAAGGGACCGTAGAACCTGTTACACCAATAAAGGCCAGTCCATCCGCAGAAAAGATAACCCCGAAAAACTCGATAAGCCTGCGGAACAGGGTTGATGCCAGACCAGCCAGAAACCCTATCACCGCTGCCAGCAATAGCATATTGTGGTCCTGCATTAACAGGACCTTTATTTTCTCACGGAGATTGACAAGTATGGTCTGCATGGGCTTAAAAATAGTGAGTATAAAACCGTCTATTATAATGAAATAAGTCATTAACTACCAGAGGCTTTGCATAGAGGCTTGATAAAAATGGAACGATTTATCAGCTTATGCTATGCTTCGATCGATTTATTTTCTAAATGTAGAGGTGGTTTAGCCAATGGACGAGCAGAAAGAAGGGGTCATTGTCGCACCCTCCATCCTTGCCGCAGATTTTTCCCGGCTGGGAGATGAAGTAAAGGCTGTTGAGCAGGCCGGAGCTGACTGGATCCATGTTGATGTGATGGATGGTCATTTTGTGCCTAATATCACCATTGGCCCGGCGGTGGTAGAGGCTATCCGAAAAGTGACGGAGCTTCCGCTGGATGTGCATTTGATGATCGAAAATGCCGATAATTATATTGGTGAGTTCATTTCAGCTGGTTCCGATATCATCACCGTACATGTTGAAGCCTGTCCACATTTGAACCGCACCATTCAGTTGATCAAGGATCAGGATAAAATGGCAGGGGTTGTGCTGAATCCGGCAACGCCCCTTTCTTCTTTGGAAGAAATTCTGCATGAGATTGACATGGTTTTGCTCATGTCGGTCAACCCGGGTTTTGGTGGTCAAAAATTCATTCCATCGATGCTGGATAAGATCCAGAACCTGAGTGAAATAACGACTCATTATGAAAACCCGATTGCACTGGAAGTCGACGGCGGTATCAATTCTGAAAATGCGGGAGATATTGTGCAGGCAGGGGCAAGCGTGCTGGTCGCCGGATCCGCAGTATTTAATTCGAAAGACTATAAAAAGGCGATAGACTCCCTTCGTCAGGGATGAAGTTTGATTGGGGCCATTTACTCTTGTAATTGTTTGTAAAAAGGATAAACTGGCACCTTCTACAAATTTATTTTGTCGTTTCTGTAGGCGGACGGACTGTTTGGGGCCTAAAGCCTATTATCAAATTCTGGGAGGGTATGAGTTATGATGGGAATTGGTTTTCCTGAGTTGATGGTCATTCTGATCATTATTATGATTATTTTCGGGGCAGGAAAGCTTCCCGAAATCGGTAGTGCATTCGGACGTAGTATCAAAAACTTCAAAACTTCGATGAAAGAAGCACAGGAAGGCGAAGAAACTGCCGAAGTTGAAGAAGGCGAACAGGCAGCCCAGGTGGAAGAGGGTAAAGCCGAAGAAGATATGACTGAAGAAGAAAAGGAAGCCGCGATTCGTAAGAAAGCTGAGGAAGAGGGCGAAGCCAAAGATAAAGCGATGAGAGATAAAGCGGATAGCTTTACCGCGTCCCTTCCACGAAAAGGATCCTACGATTTCAGTAAAGATCAGGAAAAAACAAAAGAGAAAAGCTGAAGAGAAAAATACTGAATTAGAAAAACCCCCGTGCCATCAGGCGCGGGGGTTTTTTTATGGGGCTGGGCTTGGGGTGGGGGGATCCTCATCGTACTCCCAGGGTTCTTTAAGGTTGTCTGTTGTCCAGATGGTCAGACCGTCCATATCTTTATAGATTCCGCGTGTGAAAAAGTTGAACGGATCAAAAAACCGCACACCTTTTGCTGGATCGATTTCGAAATTCACCTTTTCCTTCTGAATGGGGTGAGCCTTGCATTCGAGGAACTTTTCTCCATCCACATCAGAGAGTTTGAAGATTGCTTCGATGGTGTCGGCTGGGTACTGTCCCGAATCAACCACTTCCTTAACCTTCAGCATGACTGCTTCCACTTGTTCTTTATCCAGATGATGCATTTTCATAATGCCAATCCGCCTAGCTAATCGTTAATATTAGAGGAGGAATTATAACATAATCCTCTATCAGGGAAGGTAAATAGGACAGGACTAGCTTTATCCTTGCAGGAAAGAAGGGCCTTGCGCTCTTTTTTAGAGGATGAACAGTGAATGCCGCTGGCAGTTACTTTCAGAAGGTGTGTTATTCAAACAAGTTAGTGTTGAATATCACTCACAATATGGTTACAACAATACTTGTCCATGCTTTTTCAGAGGTGCTGAATGTAAAAGAGCTAAAACTTTTCAACCAAAGAAGGATTTCTTGAGGAATAAAACTCAAATTTCAAAGAACATGGCAGGCTGGAAATAAATTACACTCAATATATGTAGTCAAGAAAAGACTTAGTGTTATCCTCTTCCTGAATTTTCGTGCCCGGAGCGGATAGACCCCTTATTTGCCTCTAACCTTATCTTTTACTTATGACCCCTTTATACTTGTTTGCTTTATCACTTTTGCTTTATTAATCCTGTTTGCTCCTGCTATGACCTGGAAAGAGAAAGTCCAATTTGTGAAAAATAATAGTGCCGTATAAAAAAAATAAATAATAGAAGGCTAAGGTATTAATACGTCCTTTAAAATAGTATAGAATAAGAGGGGTCGCAATCAGAATAATATAAACCATTAAAGCCGAGGAAAAAGATTCAGGCTTGGAGATCAATGATTTGTTTTTTAAGTCATCAAACATTTTTTGATGTAAATCAAACCGCACCCAAAGCAGGTCTACTCTTTTCACCAAAACTACAGTCAATAAAAATATTGCAAACAAGCACAAATACTGCAGAAGTGGTTTGCTTTGTTGTTCCAATTCAAAAGAAAACATTATCAAGTTAAAATACCCAAACAAAATAACGTAATACAAAACACAAAATACAAAAAAACCTGTTCTACTTAAGCCTTTGAGGAATATCATTTTTAATTAAAACATTTATCTCTAGAGTTGTTAGAGCCTGCAATAGCCTCTTCAATAGCCTCATTTGTTAGATCAATTAGCGCACTTATTATTGAGCCTGTATATACACCGGCTTCAAACGAACCTCCTACTAAAATGGCATTAATCGCTGATGTCAAACTTACAGTTCCTAGAGTTTTAGGTAACCCAAAAATTGGAATTGGGCCCTTGGTAACTAACTGACCTAATGTGAATCCACCAAATCTATCTGCTAGAGCACTTCCAAAGCCAAGCGAAATCGCTAACCTTGTTGGACCAAGTGATTCATTAGTCCTCTGAAAGTTTTCGTTTACTTTCTCGAAAAACTCTTCGGCGGCCAATCCCTCTGGGTCAACAAAATTCACCGGGTCTTGCAGCACATACCCGTAAAGATTTGTATCGCCACCATCAAACCGAATCGGGTCCTTACTCGTCCATCGTCCCGTTTCAGCATCGTAGTCTCTTGCTCCGAATCTTGTTAAGCCAGTGCTCGCTTCATACAGTCCTCCGGCAAACCCGAATGGTTGAAAGCCCGGATTCGTGTCCGTGATGATATTACCAAAACTGTCATAGTCCAGGACTTGAGCAGGGAGACCCGTTGCTGTGTCAATCACCAACCGTGGCGATCCTAAATGGTCTGAGATGATTCGATAAGTCACTCCTCCTTTCACCATGAAATCCGGCACGTTGGTACGTGAGGCATAGACAAATCGACTCACCATATTGCCACTGCCATCCAACTCCGCAACCGGGTTCAACTGATCTTTATACAGAAACCCTTGCTCTAAAACTCCATCTACCTTCTTGCCTATTCTTCTGTTACTACCATCTATTATATACTCAATCGTATTGCCTGACGGCAATACGACTGAAAGAAGATTTCCTAAAACATCATAGTTATAGCTTGTGACATCGGAACCTTCGGTTTTACTGAGTAATTCCCCATTGGAAGAGTAGGTATAACTCGCTGAATTGTTATTTGTCAGGCGGTCCTGATCGTCATACACAGCACCGTTATTCGTACGATTACCATTTTGATCGTAAGTGAAGGTTTCACTCGAAACCTCGTCACGATTGACTGCGATCAGCCTGCCACTAAAATCATAGAAATAATCGAAGGTGTGAGTGACGCCCTGAACGGTTTCTATTTTTTTGGTAACGCGTCCCAGTTTATCTCTTGTATAGACAGTGTTGAACACCGATGCGGCATTGGCATCGGCGTTATAACTGCTGACTTCGGCAAAGCCACTATGATCATAGCTATCTTCCACGACACCTAATGTGGTGCCAGTGAGAAGGCCGTTCGCTGAATCGTAGCTCAACACTTCACTGCCCGCACTCGTCAACAAACTATCGTTGTCATAACTGAAGTTGATGGTGCTGCCACCATTTACGGAGCGGGTCGTGACTCTGAAATCGTTGTCGTAGGTCCGGGCAACGCTTCCCGCCACACCACCGGTCCAGGTCGTGCTCAACAGCAGGCTTCCGTCATAGGTGAATGACTGTACACCCGCATCAGGAGCAGTGATCGATGCCACGTTACCGGTAGGGGCGTAGGTAAAACTTGTTATCCCTCGTGGGATTACAAAGTTTGAAACACGTCCTCCAAGTTCGTAGTTGAACGTCACTGTCTGCAAATCTGGCCTCGTGATGGTTGTCAACTGCTTGTCAACGTTGTAGACAAACAGGGTGCGGTGCTCGGTGAGCCCGATATTCGGTGGGGCGTATTCGGATTCCAGATCTACGGATGTATACTGGAATACATGTGAAGGGCGCCCCGATGGAGTGATTGACGACACATTGCCATTGGTGTCGTAGGTGAAGTTGGTTTCCCGAAGATCGGGCAATATCTGTTTCGTCACTCGCCCTGCAAGGTCATACTGAAACTGCACCGCGCGATTCAGTGGATCGGTGACGGATGATACAAATCCATTTCCATCGTAGGCGATGGTGCTCAACCTTTCATTGGCCCCCGTCCCCTGACGGGTATCTGTCAATCTGCCGCGTACGTCATAGAATAAGTCCGTATCCAACAGACCCGTCACCTGATTCTTAATAACCCGCCCCTGCGCATCGGTGAACGAAGTTGTCACCCGTCCTTCGGGTGTGGTGTCGGTAAGCTTCAAAGCTGCCGCATCATAAACA
>JAJDBI010000285.1 GCA_029261435.1 Nitrospinaceae bacterium | reverse complement strand
TTAAAAAATTTAACCGAATTTACGCATTAGTGAATCAACCCACTAAAAGCAGCGCCTAATAGTAATGCCGATACTGCAACAAATTCTATTAACCGTAAATCAGAATAGGGAACATCAGAACGCGCCTCTCCAAAGGCGGTTTGATGAAGCATTTGTAAAAAATACCAGCCCCCTCCCAGCCAAACTACAAGAAACAGGAACGAGATTACGACGATTTCGACGTTAGTATTGACTATTGTTGGCATGAACATCAGTCCTGAAAATGTTGGGAACAATGGCAGGAAAAGAGCGAAACTGACAAGGAGAACCATCGTCACACCAAATCGAGGCATCGGCGATGCAAGTCCTGGAAGAATTCCAAGAGTTTTCCATCCATAACGCATTCGAACAAAAGAAAAGGCAAGTGAAATGCCACCCATCACGAATGCCAGGGTTATACCAAATGGTATTCCCCACTTTGGAAAACCAGGGAATACATCAAGAAGTCCCCAAACAAGAGCCGTATGAGCTACGGTGGCTGAAGCAACAAACAGGCTGTTTAATCTTTGCCCCAGTGCTGCTAAAGAGGCATAGACCGCACTTACTAAGGCTAATAAGCTTAAGGCGAAAAGCATATTCGTCGTGAGCGAGGAATATATTCCGTTTAATTCTCCTAGCCCGATGATTAACCAAACTACTATCCAAAAACTGGAAAGAGAACCTTTCGCGTCTTTAATCGTTCCGACAAACGGTAGGTGAAAAGGAGCCAGCGGTAAGAAAGTCACAGCCAGGAACAATCCGGAAAACAGTTGCAAGGTTTCCCCCATGAAGACGGAGCCCAAAGAGAAAATGATCGCAAGAGTAATATGCAAAAGTATTATTTTTGTGCGATAGGTATTTTGTTGTTCCCGATTTAGAGATATTGCTATGAATCCCAGGAGACCACAGAGAAATATTCTGCTCACAATGGTTTGGTGCAGTATGACACCCAGGCTTAGGCCAAGAACTATCATGGTTGAAGCATGGATATTGGAGGATTGCTGCGTATCCTCCTGACTGAGAATGGCACAAAAACCTGAGAGAAGAATGGCACTTGCTAACAATAGCAGGGCAGGTTCTGTCTCAAATGAAGACCGCATATAAACCAGTCCTCCAGTAAGTACTCCAATAGCCGTCAACCCCATAGATTTATGGGTCGTATGCGGATCATTGGATAACTTCCACACTATTCCCAAAGCGAGAGGAATAAGAGAAAGAATTACTGGAAGAGTATTATTAATATTCATAATAGCTATCAGTCATGTTTCAAAAACGGTGGGCTACTTTTTTAGCCAGACGTAACATGTTGTTACTCCATCGCACGTAAATAAAGTCTACATAGAATCGGTTGATCAAAAGGATATAAAGTTGTTTTCTAAAAGAATTGACCAAACTCGTAATAAAGATTTCTTTACCTTTGGCATTGCTATAGACGCTTACCCAGCTAATGAGAATGAGTATGGTGGACAACAGAATAAGCATGTCAAAAACGTGCGGGTTGAGTGCTGCAGCCACGAAAAACCCATCTGACACCCCTGGCCCGGGATAAAGGAAATGCGTGAAAACCTCTGCGGCCCAAAGATAGACAAACCCGATTAAAAACAGGGCGGCTATCATAGAGCTGGCAACTTTCCAAGAGGCTACCGCATGCAGCCGAAATAAACTAAACATAACCTGGGAAGCTGTCACCCAGGCGAAAAAGAGCAATATTACCGCTCCATGCGCATCCTGTAGGGGAATATTCAGCATGTCATGCGCAACCATAAGAATGATCAGCGGCATAATTAACGTGAGAATTAGACCTGTTGCAAAAGTTAACTGGTTAGAAGACCTTTTGGGTTCATGCTCAGACGAATTCGGGTGCTTTGGTTCTTCCCGAGCCGCATGAATGCCTTGCCCTGCTCCCAGAAATAATGACGCTTTAAAGAGACCGTGTGCGATTAAATGAAAGATTGCCAGTGCAAAAGCTCCAAGCCCGCATTCCATAATCATGTATCCCATTTGTCCCATGGTGGAGAACCCCAGGGTTTTCTTGATATCATTTTGCGCGAGCATCATGCAGGCTCCGAGAACAACCGTCAGAGCACCGATCACAAAAATAATATGAAGTGTATTTGGTGAAAGTGCATAGAAGGGAGCCAGGCGATTCAATAAAAACCCGCCTGCATTAATAATTCCTGCATGCATCAGGGCTGATACAGGGGTGGGGGAATCCATAGTATCGGGCAACCACACATGTAATGGAAATTGAGATGATTTGGCCATTGCGCCAACAAAAATTAATAATGCGATTGCAGTAACAGCACTGATATCAAACATTCCAGAAAACAACGAGATCACTTGAGGCTGTTCTGCTGCTGCTTTAAAGAGCTCCATAAACTCCAGAGTACCGAAATGTTTATAGGCGAGAAATATTCCGCAGAGAAAGCTCACATCCCCAACACGGTGGACGAAAAAAGTTTTAAACGCATTTTGACAAGCTGGACGATTAGAAAAATTAAATGCAAGCATTAGATAGAGCGCCCAGCTTAATAATTGCCAAAACACAAACAACATGAACAGGTTCGGACTGGAAACGAGTGAAAGGATCACAAAAGTCATGAAGCTCAACAGCGCAAAAAATCGAGCATATCCGGGGTCGCCCTCTAAATATCGAATCGAATAAACATGGATGACTGTACTGACACTTGTGATCAGCACCATCATGACGGCTGTAAGACGATCGACCAGCATTCCAATTTTAAAAACGGAAGAGTTCTCGGGGGTAAACGGCCACAACATGAAATGGATTGGGCCCTCTGTGCTCACGCAATAGAGAGTCCAGGCAGAAAGAAAAAATGAACTCGCCGTTGCAATAACCCCCACCTTGGCAACATGAGAAGGCATGTGTTTGCCAAAAACCCCGATGAGGATTCCAGCTGAAAAAGGAAAAAGGAGAATGAGAAACGGGATGGTCATAAATTAGATATTTCTATTTCCTGATTTAAACTCTGGTTTCCTGCTTTGTTGAGTTCGATTGTAGAAATCATAAAAAGTTGCAAAAACTTTTCCTGGGTCCTTAAAGATTTTTATCGAAAATCAAATTTGAATGCAGTAAATATAAAACTTTTTGCCACGACTTGAGGCGGTCTTTGGTTTCTAATGGCTTAAGGTGAATATGATACATCAAGCACCTGAAAATAGATTATCTACAAGACAGGGTGTGAAATATTCATTTATTTTCATACATATAGCTGTGTAGCTGCAAAAGATGCCTTGGGTTGACTATCACCCTTCAACTTTTGTGACAATCCAAATATAGATCAGGTGATGATGGTTTAGCCAGTTTATTTTCAGTTTTATAGTTTTAAAAAATCAAATTATTTTCGAATAATTATCGAATATTTATAATTTGTTTTTTAGGCTATTATGGCAAAAAATACTTTGAAAAAATAAATGTATGGGAAATTCCCGGGTCACAAAAACCTCATGTAGTGGAGCTGTTAACTCATACACCCCAACCCTTTTTCATGTATGAACAGGAGTTAATCCCTTTAATGAATTATGAAAACCATGTGCTCATCGGTATTATTATGGGTTCTAAATCCGACGGGGAAACCATGCGGCATGCAGTTGATATTTTAAAGCTACTCGATGTGCCGCATACAGTAGAAGTTGTATCGGCTCATCGCACGCCCGACAAGCTTTTTCAGTATGCTGAAAATGCCGAACAACTTGGTATCGAAGTAATTATCGCCGGAGCTGGAGGGGCTGCACATTTGCCCGGAATGGCAGCAGCTAAAACTTCTCTGCCCGTATTAGGAGTACCCGTACAATCCAAAACTCTTAATGGAATGGACTCACTGCTTTCAATTGTTCAAATGCCTAAAGGAATTCCCGTCGGAACCTTGGCCATAGGCCGGGCGGGAGCTGCCAATGCGGCGCTGTTGGCAGCAAGTATTCTTGGTAATAAGTACCCACAAATTAAAACAGCGTTGAAGAACTATCGTAAACAACAAACTGATACTGTATTGGCAAACCCTGATCCAAGTGAGACTGGTTGATGAATATTGGTGTGCTCGGTGGTGGTCAACTTGCTCGTATGATGGCCCAAGCTGGTAGCTCGCTGGGGTTAAGTTTTATGTTTCTTTGTCCCGATAGTCACGCATGCGCTGCGCCTTATGGAGAGCATCTATGTGCTCCCTATGAGGATAAGCGCGCACAGGAGCACCTTGTGAAGTGGGCCGATGTCGTGACGTACGAATTTGAAAATATCCCGCTATCATTAGTGGAATCGCTTCAGCGACAAATTCCCCTTCACCCTGCATCTTCGATTTTGTCTGTGGTCAGAGATCGCCTGCCTGAGAAACTTCTCTTTCATACCCTGGGAATTCCTACTGTAAATTTCGCACCAGTTGATAGTCTGGAAAAGTTGATAAATGCCATGGAAGATATTGGCTTTCCAGCTGTCCTCAAAAATCGTACTCAGGGTTACGATGGCAAAGGGCAAGCTTTGTTGCGTAAAGAAATCGACCTTTCTGCTGCATGGGAAGAGGTTGGAAAAGCCCCATGTATCGTTGAATCTATGGTCGAATTCAGAAGAGAACTGTCTATCATCGCGGCTCGCAATCAAAATGGAGATATGGTTTTCTATCCAGTGAGTGAAAACCACCATCGCGATGGAATACTACGTCTATCGATCAGTCGAGAAGATGATCCCATGCAAGTCCGAGCCAAAGCGAAAATTATAAGTATTATGGATAACCTGGATTACGTAGGTGTGATGGCGCTGGAACTTTTTCAAGTTGGAGATCAACTACTCGCCAATGAGGTAGCACCTCGCGTTCATAACAGTGGTCATTGGACAATCGAAGCTGCAGAAACTTCACAATTCGAGAACCATCTACGAGCCATTTGTGGACTTCCTTTGGGTGAAACCTCATCGGCACAAACTTCGGCAATGGTCAATTTGATTGGTCGTTTGCCAGTGGAAGCGGAAATCCGAAATATTCCAGGCGCTTCACTGCATTTTTATGACAAGTCAGTAAAAACAGGACGTAAGGTGGGGCATGTTACCTTGACTAGTGATTGTTCGCCTGAGGAATTTGACCTGCGTCTAGCGGCATTACTCCAACTGGCTGGCGAAGCTGAATTAGCTGGTCGAAAATTTTTCAATTCCACGCCGCTCACACAATGCCCCTAGTTAAAAACATCGACAATATATTCTGAAGAATATAATTCTCAATCAAAGTTAAGTAATGCAGACTTTTTTTAAGGGAAATTACTTAATGTTTGCTTTTGATTGAAAGCTGCTTATAGCAGATCGTTAATGCAATGTATAGGCTGGTATTTGCTAGCTGAACAGTAAACGGACAAATGAAACCGGTGGAGCCGGGGCTTGAAAAGCGGACTGCATATCTTTTTCCCGGTAGCCCAGTTTCCGAAGTGGTTTCAGTGCGGCGAGAACTTCTTCCCGAGTGACATAGGCCACAGTGTCGGGAACACCCCTGCTGCTCAGGTTTTTCGCCAGTTGAGCGATTTGCTTTCTTTGCTTTTTGGGGGTGCCTTCAAGTGCCGGGTAATTGAGTTTTCCTGAGTAGGGGCTTCGATAAACAGTGTTGAGAGCATGAAGTGTGCCCAGCATCAGAATATCTCTATCCCATGAGGCTATGTTGGCGACCTGTGGGTGGTTTTGCACCAGGTCCACCAAGCTGACCACGTCAGATCCAAGGTCTCTTCCCACAAACTGATTTTGGTATTCACAGGTGATTTCAGTAAATCCCAGAGACCGACCTATATTTTCAAGTAGTGGAAAGTTCACCATAAACGTGTACTGTCCACCGTATAAATTGAAATAAGGTCGCCCCTCCTGATTGAGTTCTTTCATCGTTTTCATGCCGTAGTCAAAACTGGTGTAGCCGAAATTTCCAGGTCCCAAAAGTTCTTTGGCTTTTTTAATTGCGGCAAAAGCCCCGGTATTAACGGGCATGGGAATTTCATCTTTAAACTCTACTGCGTGGGCCCTTAAGATTTCGGAAAAAGGCCAGTCATCCAGGTCGACTCTTTGAAAGTCCCGTTCCCAGTATATGGTGTCGAGAAAGTTGGGAATCTCGGCAAGTCTATCCAGATCCTTGTTTTGAAATTGATCAAGAAAAGCATCTGATCCGCCAGGCAGTGCCCCTGCCTTGAGAAAAGGGCAAAGATATTCCTCGTAATAAAGACCTTGATGCTTCAGCAAAACTTTGGTTGCCAGATCGTCCCAGATTTCGTTGGTGATTATTTTTGATACGGAGTGAGGCCGAAAACAGTCCAGATGTTCGGCGTGCACGCGAACTGTAGAAAATTTTCCGGCGTGTTCCTGCAGGCGGGGGTTGGCTCTCACGCCTTTCAGAATTTCTTCGGACTCATCACAAAGGATGTAATAGACAAAAGGATAGACCTCTTCATCACTGTCTATTTCGCGCAGGCGACTGAGAAAACATGCTGCTAGATTGCCATTGCCCACTCCCCATTCCTGCACGATCCACTTGTTATTTTCGGGGCGTTGTTGGTTTTGAGCCCTGGCAAAAAAATCATTGGCGAGTGCGTGAGCCAGGCGGTAGTCGAGGCTCACATAAGTTTGAAAATGGTTGTGGATTTCGGGACCCTTGATGCCATAGAAAATGGAGTTGACATGGGTGGCCCAATAGTCTGATGGCTTGAAATCCCCAAGCGCAACCATATTTGGATGGGTCATGTTGAAATTTCAGAGGAGGCTAAATGGGGTCCTCATTGGCATCTGCCAATGTTTCCATGCCAGGTGCATTTCCTTCCATATCGCCGCCGCCAGCGTATTGACTGGTTTGAGAAACTCCGCCGGGAATATTTGAGGGATTGTTTCCGCCTTCTGTTGCAACAGGAGCGGGCTCGTTCAACAACGTCTCATATTTTCTGTAGGCTTCCTGCGAGTCTTCCATCAATCCAACTTCTTTATAGCAATTATACAGGCTGAACCAGGCCCCAACGTCTTGGCCGTTCAGACTCACCGCTGTTTTGAATGATTTGATAGCGGCTTCAGGTCGTCCCATATTGGCATAAAGAGTTCCCAGGTTTGTGTGAGGCAGGGAATAGTCGGGCGCCAGTTCGCTGGCTTTTTTGAAAGCTTTGATGGCATCATCAACCATATTGACTACGGAATAACAACTTCCCAGATTGCAGTAGGCTTGTGTGTCTTTCTCATCGATATCCACCACGCAGAGAGCGGCGTCAATGGCTTCTTCATAGCGTTCACCATGAAAATAGGCATTGGATAGAGCGGCACGCAGTTCTTTGTCTTCCGGGTTGAACATCAATACTTTTCTGAGTGCGACAATTTCTTTATCGTAAAGTTTAAGCATGTCATACGCCGCCGCAAGGTTGGCATAGGCCGTTGTGTCTGTAGGGTCGAGCTCAATAACTTTTTCAAATGAGTTCGCGGCGTTGGAGTACATGTCCCGAAGCAAATAGAGGCCTCCGAGATTGAAGTGGTTTTCTGCATCTTTAGGGTCCAGTTCGCAGGCACGGTTCAATTCAATCATTGCTTCTTCTTCATGATTGAACAATACATATGCGGTGCCCAGAAGTTTATAAACCTTGGCGTCTTTAGGTCTTTTATTGCGAATGGCCATGAGCATTTTGATGGCATCTTCATAACTGGCACCATCGATCATCAAGGTGGCCAATTCCATTTGAAGATCGAGATTGTCGGGATCGGTTTTAAGCTCTTTATTCACCTGTCGGGTTTTTTTGGTGATTGCCATTTCCCGCTTGGTCTCTTCAGGGTCTCGGACACCCAACTCTTCAAAAATCTCCGGATCGATTTTCATTTTGATCCAGTCTGTCGGTTTGCCTGCGTCAGCCATATCGGTTCGCTCTCTATATAGAAGGTTCCGAATTCAGTTGTCTAGATTTGTGATGTCCTAAATTCTAGGTCATTGCCTAGTAAGTGTCAACTGCTAGCCGCAGGGTGTCAACACATGGGGATGC
>JAJDBI010000284.1 GCA_029261435.1 Nitrospinaceae bacterium | reverse complement strand
TGTTTGCCCGTATGTTGGAAGGCACTTCAGTTTCGCTTACGGTGGGTTTTGTTGCGGTGGGGATATCGCTTACGGTGGGAGTGTTTTTTGGTGGTCTGGCGGGTTTTTATGGAAGAGTGAAACTGGGATTCATCACAGTGGATACGATTATTATGCGTTTTGTCGATATTATGCTCTGCTTTCCCACGTTCTTTTTAATTTTGACAGTGGTTGCACTATTGCCGCCGAGTATTTACAACATCATGATCGTGATTGGTCTAACCAGTTGGATGGGAACAGCGCGGTTTGTTCGGGCAGAGTTTTTATCCCTTCGCGATCAGGATTTTGTAGTCGCCGCGAAGAGCCAGGCGATCCCTGAATGGCGTATCATTTTTATTCATATGGTGCCGAACGCCATTGCTCCGGTTCTGGTTTCGGCCACTATTGGTGTGGCAACGGCCATCTTGACCGAATCGAGTTTGAGTTTTCTAGGCTTTGGTGTGCAACCTCCCGATGCGACCTGGGGAAATATTCTTGCCGATGGTAAAACATTTTTGTTCGATGCGCCCTGGCTGACATTCATTCCCGGATTCACCATCCTGTTTGTGGTGCTGGCCTTCAATCTTTGCGGTGAAGGGCTGCGCGAAGCGTTCAACCCGAAACTCAGGTCAACCCCCTAAAGTCAGAGATACCCAGTGATATTTGTAGAACAAGTCAGTAAACAATTTGGCTCCAAGGCACTCTTTGAAAATGTCAGCTTTCACCTGCGTCCAGGGGAAAAAGTGGGGCTGGTTGGCGAGAACGGAACTGGCAAGACCACTTTTTTTAAAGTCATAACTGGGAAAGCTATGCCAGATAAGGGCAGGGTGACCCTTCGCAAAGGTTTGCGCCTGGGCCTGCTGGAACAGGAAATGGATGGCGGGAGCGAAACGGTTCTTGAAAGGGTGGTGCTGGGCGATCCGCATTTCCTCAAGGTAAAAACCGAGATGGAAAGTTTGGAATCGGACCAGACTTTTCATGAGCGATACGGAGACCTGCAACACGAGTTTGAACGTCTGGGTGGCTATGACCGGGAAGCCCGGGCAAAAATCATCCTTCAAGGGCTGGGGTTTAAATCTGAACAATGGGACCAGCCTCTTGATCGGTTATCGGGAGGTTGGAGAATGCGATGCGAGCTTTCACGTTTGTTGTTGCAGAGCCCTGACATCCTTTTACTGGATGAGCCGTCCAACCATCTTGATTTGCGTTCGGTGGTCTGGCTGGAGTCGTTCTTGAAAGCTCATGAGGGTAGTGTCCTGATTATTTCGCATGATCGCAGGTTTTTAAATTCTCTGGTAAGCCGGGTTGTCGAATTAGAACGCGGAACGCTCTCTGTTTATACCGGGAATTATGATGATTATGAAAAACAAAAACAGGAGAAAGCAGAGTTGCTGGAGTCTCAAGCTGCTAACCAAAGCCGAAAAATAGCTGAGGTTGAAAGATTTATTGAGAGGTTCCGCGCTAAAAATACCAAAGCCACGCAGGTGCAAAGTCGAATCAAAATGCTGGATAAAATGGAGCGCGTGCAAACGACTCAGGGCACAAAAGCGATTCATTTCCGTTTTCCTCAGCCGATAAGAACAGGGCGGAATGTTTTGGAGATTGAAGGAATCAGCAAAATTTATGGATCTCTCAAAGTGTACGAAAACTTTTCCATCAATCTTGAAAGAGGATGGAAGGTGGCATTGGTGGGTGAAAATGGCGCCGGGAAATCCACTCTCCTTAAATTGATGGCGGGTGCACTCCAGCCGGATGCAGGAGAAGTTAAACTTGGAGCGAATGTTTCCCGATCCTATTTTGCACAGCATCAAGGCGAGACGTTGAATTTTGATCATACTGTTTTTCAATCCCTGGAAGAGTCTGCACCGGGACTCCTCCTCACTGAGAAACGAAATATTCTGGGCGCATTCTTATTTGCTGGTGATGATGTGGAGAAAAAAGTTTCTGTGCTATCGGGAGGTGAACGCTCACGGTTGGCTCTGGCACGAATGTTGTGTGGCGGTGGGTCCTCAAAGAGTGGAAATGCCAGTGCCAACTCTTCTCGTCCTCCTTCCCTGATTTTGTTTGATGAGCCGACAAACCATTTAGATATGCGGTCGCGGGAACATTTAGCGGCTGTGCTCTCGGATTATGACGGCAGTCTGGTTGTCATTTCTCATGATCGGTTTTTTCTGGATGGATTTATCAACCGGGTGTGGGAAGTCGAGGCGGGAGGGATTAAAGAATACTCCGGAGATTACAGTGATTATGAATGGGTGAAGTCAAAAGAAGTTCAGGAGGTTGTAGTTTCTTTGGGATCGACAAAAGAGCCTTCTTCAGCGCAGTTGAACAGGGATAGAAAAAAAAAGGAAGCGGAAGAACGCAACCAGCGTTATAAAAACCTGAAACCTCTTCAAACAAGGTTGGCTAAAGTGGAATCTCGACTGGAGGTTTTAATGCAGACAAATGAAACTTTGCAGGCGCGGCTGGCTGATTCCGAAATTTATGAGGAAGGTGCGAAAACTCGGTTGTTGAAAACTCTGGAAGAGCAGACAACGTTGAAGGCTGAAGAGAAAATTCTGATGCTGGAGTGGGACGAATTGACAGTTGCGATCGAGCAGATTGAGAGTCCTGAGAAAATGGATTTTTCAGAGACTTAAATGCCCTATTTTGATGAGTTGTTTAAACTCATCATCATTTTTGCAGGATGCAAGAGACCTCAGACTGTCTTCGCTGATTTCGCGGTTTCCACTCATCCATTCTTTAATATATCCCTCCAAAGCCTTGGCCGATGATCCCGGCTCAGTAGTTTTAGAACTTTTTTCTGAACTTTCTATTTTTGTTCCCATGATGTTTCTTCCGCGAATGAGAGTTTATCTGAATAAAGATAAAGCAAGGTATATACCAAAAGTATCGGCTTAAAGAGTTCAAAAGATGAGGCCCATTCTAAATATATGTTTTTAAATGAAAAATATTTTTTACGAGATTTAATGATAGGCTGAAGTTTAGTGTTGAACAGGATAAACGGATGAATTTAGTTTGATTTAATGCAAATTTGATAAACTTTTCTATACATGCTTGAACTTCCTACGATATTACTGATTTGCGGATTACTGATCCTGGCAGGGATGGTGATTGTACCGATTTTTTTTGGGGCCCCCTGGCATCCTCTTATGCCCGGAACGATCCGGCGGATTTTGCGATTTGCTGAGCTAGGTCCGGGAGAAACTATTTGTGATTTAGGGTGCGGCGAGGGGAGAGTTCTTATTACTGCGGCAAAAGAATTCTCTGCCACAGCCATGGGTGTGGAGATTGATCCCTTAAAAACTGTGCTGGCTCGTCTGCTGAGCAAAATAAATAAAGTCGATGACAGGGTGCAGGTTGTGCGGGGCAACTTGTTTGATTTTGATCCTGGTTCCGCCGATGTGCTTTATCTTTACCTGACCCATCAGGCGATGGATAAATTGTTCCCGGAAATTTTGAAGAAGTTAAAACCTACCGTAAGAATCGTTTCCTACCGATTCTGCCTGCGCGGCATGACCCCGGAAAAAGTCAGCGAAGACAAGACCTTGTTCCTATACCAGTTAGACAAGGGAACTAAAATAAATAATTACTACTAACCGATCACTCAGCGTGGGGCCAATGTGCAACAGATAGCACGGCTTGCCTGAATTAGTCTCGATTGAAGTTGATAGATTGATTATAGGGAGAGGTAGCTATTGTTCGTCAGCTTCGCGCTTGGGGGCCCATTGGACGACGCCTTCCCAGATATATCCAGAGCGGTTTTTGTGTTTCACGACCAGCCAGTTTTTGTTGTTGAGTTCGATATTGGTTCTTCTCACGAAATTCACCTCTTCACCTTTGCGGAGTTTGGTGATGTTGGGAAAAACGGATCCCGGTCCTTTTTTTAATTCGACTCCATCGGTCATGACGAGTAGCCGCTTCCCTGGGGTCATCTTAATCTCGGGCAATTTTTGTTGCACAGGTTCTTTCATGACAGGTTTAACAGGAGGTGACTCCGTCATAACGGGTTGGGGAACAGGAGCCGGTTTTTGCGATTTCTGCGGTGGCGTTGGAGTCGGCGTTGAGAGGGTTGGCGGTGCCGGGGATGAGGAACCCGAAAGCATTGCGACTCTTGGAGCCTTTGGTTGTGCTGCCGGAGCGGCTGGAGCCACGACAGTTTTTTTCATGACAGGTGCGGGAGGTGCCTGAGACGGAGCTGGCTTGGGTGCTGGAGCCGATGCGACATCCACTCCAATATTTTCGGCAAACTTCACAAATATAGGATTGGAAACCAAATGGTCTGTGGGGGAAACGATGGCTTTGACTCGATAATAAACGGATTTTTTTCGGTCTATACCAACATCTCTCCAGGTTAAATCATAAGGCAGTGAAACGGTTTCTTCTTTAACGAGAGCTCCGTTGCGAATGATCTGAATCTGAGCAGTTTTGGTTCCTCCTTTTACTGAGCGGAGTTTCATATTGACGGTGGGGAAGTCTGTTGCAACCAGTTCCTGCCCCATCGTGACTTGATTTCCGGCTTTTTGGTCTTTGACCACAAATTCATCGAGAGAAAGTCGATTCGCGTCAGTTTGGCGAACTGCATACATCCTTCCCTTTTGCATTGCATCGAGTACGGTGTCATTGCTGCTTTCTCTAACAAGAAAAACGGTGCGCACGGAGCCGAGGCTATCTCCATTTTGATTTTCGCAAAGATAATCATTGCTCCCAAAACCCCAAACCGGGCGTTCTCGATTTCCATCCAGGTATTCCATGAGCACCTGATCCCATTGCTGGCCTGGATCGGTTTGAACGATGGGTTGATCGCCCACAGCCTGGAACCCGGTATAGTTTTGAGTTGTTAGCAGATCATCCGGATAAGGCAGAGTTTCCAGTGAGAGGGTGTCTTTCTGGTTGATGCCAGTAGTGGCTTCCATATGGTTCCAAAATACCAACCCGCCTTTGGATGTGGCGAAATCTATTAAATTTTGATAAGGCTTCATGCCCTGGTCGCCATTGTAAGGATCGTAAGGGGAGCTTTGAAAGGGGTGATTGTTCAAGGTCAATAAGGCGAAGAGGAACATGAGGGGCACGGTGATTATGCGTAAATAACCCTTGTATACAGCTACGACAGTCACCATAAAGATAAAGCTGATTATGATGAAGTTTTTGAGAAGCACCTGCGTATACTCTTTTGAGAAATTACTGTTGGGCAAAGGTAATTGCTCATAATCCTGAGCGGAAGGCATTCCGAAAACCAGTAAATGCTTATCCCAATTGTGGGCGGTGAGGTTTTTATCGTAGTTGCTTCCGGTCCAGAAATAAAAGGGGACGGTTTCTACTCCGGGAATCAACAAGGTGCGCTCAAACTTGCGGTCGTTATCTTTAATCTCTGATAGATATCCTCCCGCTCCCCGATCGAGCACCGAAGGCCCTTGATGAATATCTTTAAAAATTCTTTCAAACGGTTTGACTCCAAACTCAATGGAGTTGCGGGCGAAGTCTCCAAACAAGACCACATCTATTTTCTGACGCTCCGCCTGACTGGCAATATCTGTGATGGACGAACAGCCTTCGCTGAAGTTGGATTTAATATCCGCGATCCCATCAACTTGAATATAAAGGGCTAATGCACTGGTAGGGAAGACGACAAACAGGGAGCACAGTAAAACTATTGCGCTACCACATCGTGGTATAATTTTATTTATGGAATGATGAACCCAATGCAAGCGAATCAAGGTCTGAAAATCTCCAACTATTTGATCCTTAGAATGTTACTTGTATTAAAACATAGAGTTTGGGCACACTCTATCTAAAACTTATCAATGATTTTAAGGCCTAAATGAGGTTTTGCGGCTAAAATTTTTTGTGGCCTGACAATTTATGGTATACTTAACTGGTTGAGTTTGAATGGTTTTCCCCCATCGGCGAGCCGTCGGTGACAATGTGCAGTAACTGAACCGGGCTAACAAAGAGTTCTCGGTGAAATGAGTTATTGCTATCTGCTTCCCCTGCTAAGGGGCAGGAGTGGGGTGTCGGTCCCGTCTGAAGTTCTTTTCAAAATCCCAAAGGGTTGAGTTTCATGACATCCAGACTTCTAGTTGCTGACGATAGCATCACCATCCAGAAAATTGTTTCCATGGCTTTTGAAAATGAAGACGTGGAGGTTGAGGGTGTTGGAGATGGTCAGGAAGCTTTTGACCGAATTGCGGAATTTAATCCCGATATCGTTTTGGCCGATGTTGATATGCCTGGCCTGGATGGTTTTGAGTTGAGCGCGAAAATTAAGGAATCCCCGGAAACGAGTAGCATCAAGGTTCTGCTTTTGGCTAGTGACTTTGAGGATTTTGATGAACAGCGCTATCAAACTTGTGGTGCTAACAACCATATCTCGAAACCGTTCAAGTCTGATGATATTGTCACTATGGTTAAAGGCCTGTTAGAAGGCGACGATGATGATGTTATGCTTTCTGATGCTGATTTGGAGGAGGAGAGCCCTGTTGAACCGGGCAGCGAAGAAATTATCGAACAACCAGAGGATGAAACGGAAGCAGCTTCTGAAATTATAGAAAATTTAAAAGTGCCGGAACCTCAGGAGGAACCGAGTCTTGAGGAATTATTAAACTCGGTCGAAAAACTTTCATCAGAAGGAACTGAAACTCCAGATTTAGAAGGTGAAGGAGAACGGGAAGAAGAAACGCCCGCATTCATGGATGAGGAGTTGGAGCTTCCCGAGCCTGTGGAGTTGTCGGCGGACGATGAGGTTTTAGATTTGGCAGGAGCAGACTCGATGGAGCCGATGGAACTTTCTGAGCTTTCCGGGCTTTTGGAGGATCCTGTAGCTACTGAGCCGGAAGAGGGGGCACCTGATGCGGTACTTAAAAACGATGATGATATTATGGATCAAATGATCCGTGGTGTTGAAGAGCTTAAGGAGTCTGTTCAACCTTCCGAACCCGGTTCAGGAGAGGAAGAAGAATTTTCTTTTGCAGAATCCGAGTCGGATGGGCTGGGAAGCTATACTGCGGAGGAGCCGGAAATTTTTGCCGAGGTTCGCCCGCGCAAAATGGACGATATGGATGATTTGGATTCTGCGTTCAAGGAACTTTCCAGGGGAGGCAGGCCCAGTCAGGCCAACGAGGAAGAGAAGCGCCCTGAGTTGTCATCGCTGGGTGGAATTGTTCCTGAGCCGGAAGACCTTTTGGAGCATATAGCACCTGGAGCGTTTTCCGAAGTGGGTAAGCGACCTGCAACCCCAGAAGATATAAAAGAGAACCTTGATTATATTGCCGGGTTTTCTGATCAAGACAATGCCCGGGATTTGGACCCGCGTAATTTGCGTTCTAGAGACTGGAGTTATGAATCCGGGGATGACCTCTTCACTCAAGCAATTGCCGAGGAGGTGAGGCAGTTATTGAAAAGGTCGTTGGGGACTTCTCTGGAAAAAGAAGTTTACGGGTTGTCTGATGCGATTTTAAAAACCATCCGTGAGGTGGTGAGAGAGGTCACTCCAGAAATTGCCCGCAGGGTGATTCGAGAAGAGATAGAAAAAATTAAATAGCAGGACATGTGTTAGCCTGCTTTAAGACCAGTTCCCTTTATTAAAGAAATTCATTCCTCATTCAGAGGCATCCTGAAATATAAAGTTCGTCATTACTTAAAACTCTCTTTGCGTGTTACAGGCAAAGCGGAGAGTGTTTATTATTTTTGCCTGCAAGGAAGTTTCTTCATCGAATGATTCAATTGGATAAGCATTACGAACCAGAGGAAGTAGAAAAACGCTGGGGACAATTCTGGCAGGAAAAGAATTTTTATCACGCTGATGAGACTTTAGACCGTCCGCCTTTCTCGATAGTCATACCGCCGCCCAATATTACCGGGCGTTTGCACATCGGCCATGCCTTCAATAATACACTACAGGATATTCTGACACGCTGGAAGCGCATGCAGGGGTTTAACGCTCTGTGGCAACCGGGCACCGACCATGCCGGAATAGCGACTCAGAACGTGGTTGAACGTCAACTGCATGCAGAAGGAACCAATCGGCAGGAACTGGGGCGCGATGCGTTTGTAGAACGGGTGTGGAAATGGCGCAACGAATCTGGGGGGACAATCAACGAGCAGTTGAAGAAACTGGGTAGTTCGCTGGATTGGGAGCGGGACCGTTTTACTATGGACGAAGGATTATCCAAGGCGGTGCGCGAAGTTTTTGTCACGCTTTATGAAGAAGGGCTGATTTACAAGGGCGATTATATCATCAACTGGTGCCCGCGTTGTCACACGGCATTGTCTGACTTGGAAGTGGAGCACGAGGATGCGCAGGGCCACCTGTATCATTTGAAATATCCTTTTAAAGACGGTGAAGGTTCTCTTGTCATTGCCACCACCCGACCAGAAACCATGCTGGGGGATACTGCTGTGGCGGTCAACCCGGAAGATGAGCGTTATACAAAATTCAAAGGCAAGACGTTGATCCTGCCCTTGGTAGGTAGAGAAATTCCACTCATCGAAGACAGTTATGTAGACACATCTTTTGGCACCGGGGCTCTTAAGGTGACTCCCGCTCATGACCCTAATGACTTTGAGATCGGACGGAGGCATGATCTTGCTTCCGTCAACGTGATGGACCCCAGTGGTGCTATGAATGCCGAGGCTGGCCCGGCTTATGAAGGGTTGGACCGTTTTGAGTGCCGAAAGAAACTGGTGGAAGATTTAACAGAGGCAGGAGTCCTGCTGAAAATTGAAGACCTGAATCATTCTGTCGGCCATTGCTATCGTTGCAGAACAGTGGTTGAACCTTATTTGTCCAAGCAATGGTTTGTCAGGGCCAAACCTTTGGCAGAACCGGCGATAAAGGCGGTGAGAGATGGATCCATAAAAATTGTCCCGAAATTCTGGGAAAACACCTATTTTGAGTGGATGGAAAATATTCGTGACTGGTGCATTTCCCGGCAAATCTGGTGGGGACACCAGATTCCCGCATGGACGTGTAAGTCTTGTGGCGAAATTCAGGTAGCTCGGGAGACTCCACATAGTTGTTCGGCTTGTTCTTCAACAGATCTGGAGCAGGAAACCGATGTGTTGGATACTTGGTTTAGTTCTGCACTCTGGCCGTTTTCCACATTAGGCTGGCCGGAAAAAACGGAAACGCTTAAACGGTTTTATCCCACCTCGGTTCTTTGTACGGGATTCGACATTCTATTTTTCTGGGTGGCACGAATGATCATGATGGGAATAAAGTTTATGGACGATGTGCCATTTCATCATGTTTATATTCATGCTTTGATCCGTGATGCAGAAGGACAGAAAATGAGCAAGACCAAGGGGAACGTGATAGACCCTTTGGCTGTCATGGAAGAATACGGGACAGATGCCTTGCGGTTTACGCTGGCGGCTTTTGCCGCTCAAGGCCGGGATATCAAGCTGGCCGAGGACCGCATTGAAGGTTATAGAAATTTCTGCAACAAACTCTGGAACGCTTCCCGGTTTGTGTTTATGAACCTGGAAGGTTACCAAGGTACCTGTCAATTAGATGAGCATACAGAAAAGTCCATTGCCGATCAGTGGATTTTGAGTCGACTGAATAACACCACGCAGGAAGTCAATCAGGCTCTGGAGAATTTTAAATTCAACGATGCTTCTTTGGCTGTATACAAATTTATCTGGAATGAATATTGCGATTGGTATATTGAGTTTGCAAAATCCCGATTGCAGGAAGAGGGTCCTGAAAAAATAGCGGCGCAAAATGTTCTTGTGCATGTATTGGAAGCGGCCTTGAAACTTCTGCATCCGTTTATGCCGTTTATCACAGAAGAAATATGGCAGAAATTACCTAAAAGTGGAGACAGTATTATGGTCAGCGCTTTTCCCAAATTCGATGTTGCGAATAGCAATGCGGAAGTAGAAGATGCTATGGGGAAGGTGATGGAGGTCATTACGGGCGTAAGAAATATACGTGGCGAGATGAATCTGAATCCAGGGTTGAAATTAAACGCCTTAATCAAAACTCGCCATACAGATTTGGAAGCTACTTTGAAAAAGCACTCCGGTTTCATCTGCGAATTAGCCCGAGTGGATCAAATAACCATTGGCTCAGAAATTGAAAAACCTCAGGTCTCAGCATCTTCGGTATTGGGAGAAATGGACCTGATTATTCCCCTTGAAGGCATGATGGATTTCGAGGAAGAAAGAAGTCGTATAGAAAAAGAGTTGAAAAAAATTGAAAAAGACCTCATATTTTTAGATAAGAAACTCTCCAACCCGAATTTTGTGAAGAAAGCGCCTGCAGAAGTCATCGAAAAAGATGAAAAAAGGAAAACCACCCTTTCTGAAAAACAGGCCAAACTTGAAATTCATTTAAAAACTATAGAACAGGCAACACGGTAAAGAATGTTAATTATCTTTGGGAGATATATGTTTCCCGCCCTATCCTGAATTATGGATGCCAAAGCAGGAACTCTGGCGCGTGATGAAGTGAGTGTTGAGTCCCAATGGGATTTGACAGGGTTGTACTCATTTGATGATGTCTGGAGTACTGAGTTGACCGAATTGGAAGCGGAGATTGAAAAGTACGCTTCCTTTGCCGGTACCCTGGGGGAGTCTGCCCTGAAGCTTAAGGCATGCCTTGAGTTTGATATGAACTTTTCCCGTCAGTTGGAAAAGCTTTATACGTTTTCCCATCTTAAAAATGATGAGGATAAAACCAACAGCCTTTATCAGGGGAATTTTGAGAAGGTCATGATGCTGGTCAATGAGGCGAGCAGAGCCTCCAGTTTTATCCAATCAGAAATCATGTCGATTCCTGATGATACGATGCAGGCGTTTTTGGCTGATAAGGAGTTGGAGTTTTATCGCTTTCACCTGGAGCAGGTTTTGCGTTACCGGGTTCACACCCTCTCGGAAAAAGAGGAGGCACTTTTGGCCGCGACCGGAGAGATGTCACGAGGTATGCGGGATGCGTTTGACATGCTCGACAATGCTGACCTGAAGCTTGGTGAGGTTGAGGATGAAAACGGCGAAACGGTTATTCTCACTCACGGTAACTTTCAGAGTCTTCTACAGAGTTATGATCGCAGGGTCAGGCAGGATGCGTTTAATACCTACTACAAGGCTTACGAATCGCATCAATATACTTATTCCACGTTACTTGCTGGCAGCATAAAAAAAGATTTGTTTTACTCGCGTGCCAAAAAGTTTTCCAGTTATCGGGCCAAGGCGTTATTTTCTGAAAATATTCCAGTGGAGGTTTATGACAACCTGCTCGAATCGGTGCACCAGAACCTTGATCCTCTCTATAAATACTTTGATTTAAGAAAGCGTTTGTTAGAGCTGGATGAGTTGCATATGTATGATTGCAATGTCCCGCTGGTGAAGGACATGAAATGGCATATGCCTTTCGAGCAAGCGGTGGAAGAAATCAAGTCTGCCCTGCACCCCTTGGGTGAGGAGTATGTTGAACAACTGGGACGCGGGTTGTCGGTAGACCGTTGGACAGACCGATATGAGAATAAAGGCAAGCGGAGCGGGGCATACTCATCCGGGTGTTACGATTCGAATCCTTTCATTCTCATGAATTACCGCGAAGACAATATCAACAGTGCTTACACGCTGGCTCACGAAGCGGGGCATTCGATGCACTCGTTTTATTCCAGAAAAAATCAGCCTTACTTATATTCCGACTACACGATTTTTGTGGCTGAGGTGGCTTCTACCTTTAACGAGGCTCTTTTGACTCGCCATTTTCTTAGTCAGGATATTGCGCCGGATATGCGAATTTATCTCATTTGCAGGGAGATCGATAACTTTCGCGGCACGTTATACCGGCAGACCATGTTTGCTGAATTCGAACATCAGGTGTATAAGGCCATGGAAGGAAATGAACCTTTGACGCTGGAACCCTTCAAAAAGATTTATAGAGATCTTCTTGAACGTTATTTTGGGCCTGGAGTTGTTCTGGATGATTGTCTGTCGCTGGAATGTTTCCGTATCCCGCATTTTTATTTCAGTTTCTATGTTTATAAATATGCCACAGGTATTTCCGCCGCTTATGCTTTGGCCGACCGGGTTACTTCCGGTGGCGAGACCGAGCTGAACGATTACCTGGGCTTTTTGAAATCAGGCGGATCAAAATATCCTATAGATCTGTTGAAATCCGCCGGGGTGGATATGCTTTCACCTGAACCGGTTAAAACCGCTTTGGCAAAATTTTCTACGTTGGTGGATGAGCTCGAGCAGTTGACTCAATAACAAAATTTAAAAATAAAGAGGATGATCACAATCATGACACTTCATCTCATAATTAAAGGAATAGCGTTTTGAAAAAAACAGGCTCATTCAGAAAAAGTGGGAGCAACCCGCGGAAACCTCAAAACCGCCAGGGAAATGCACCCGGGAGAAATCAAAACCAAGGTCAAGGTCAAAACACAGGGCAGAGAAAAGGCGGGATCCATCCATGGGTTTCCTCCGGTCCTTCTTCTTCTCAGGCGTTGACTTCTCACATCAGCATAGCCAGCAAGAACAGTTCAGGCTCAAGTAATAATCGTAAACCTCAAAATTCTAAGAATCCATATCGCCAAAAACGCAACAATGGTGGTAACCCGAACGGTCCGAGTGGAGAAAAACCATCCTATCAGGAAAGAGGGGGACGAGGGAATGGTAGAGGGGCACCGTCTTCACAGCGGCCGGTTGACACGTCTGCCGCGAAAAAACCGTCTGCTTCAGACAAACCGTTGACGGGAGGGATGGATGCTTTCAACTTGTTTTGCGCTTATCATTTAGGCATTGGCCCGAAAAAGGAATATAAGCCTGCTAATCTCAATGAGGTTGCAAGACGTTTTGGTAACGATCCTGCTACCGTCCGCCAGGCACTAAAAGAATGTGGAATGGATTCTGCCGCCTTGCTGGATAGAGATTTTGATATGGCTTTGGCTCAGTTAGACATTCAGGTTGCTCCGGAAGGTATTGATCGTATGGAACTGGCGAAATCTATTTATGAGGATTTTCTTGCGGCTCCTCATGTGAAAAGAGATTGGAAAAAAATTCTGGAAGAAGACCGTAAGGAAAACCGCAAAGTTTTTGGCGGATAAACCATAGGAGTTTTAAGGGGTTGAAACCGAAGAAGCGTTTCCTTGTTTCTCGGGAATGACACTACCTGTAGGAATGCGTCGAAAGCGTAGTCCTTTCCGGATAATCTGGTCCTGTATTTTTTTGACCCTTCCGTTAGAACATTTCAAACTATTCATTAAGATTGAGAAAGCAAAAGTTTCTCCGTCGCGGGATTGAAAATAACCGGAAAGTGCGCTGACAAAATTCAGTGTTCCAGTTTTAACTCGAGCCCGTTCTGGACTTTTGACACCACGCATCCTGTTTTTCACATTTCCATCCACCCCCATCACACCCAAGGCAGAAACAAATTCAGGGTAGACCCCCAGGTCGCTTTTAACGTAGCGGAGGACATCAATGATCATCTGCGGTGATAATCGGTTCTGTCGAGATAAGCCGGAGCCATCGAGAACCTTGTATTGGTCTTGCCGATATCCCAATGCCATCAGGTACTCTTCAAAAGCTTTAAGGCCTTTCAGGGTGGTGCCGGGTGGGCCATATTTTTCGGCCCCGATTGTTTTTAAAATTTGTTCCGCCACAAAGTTATTACTGAATTTATTGAGGCCCTGGAGTGCCAATGTGAGGGATTCTGATTCGTGGGTTAATAACTCCATTACTGATTCAGGAACGATTCCCTTTTCAGTTTTGCCGTGGAACTGGATGCCTGCATGTTTCAGGTATTTTTTCAGTGTACTCAGAGTGTATTGGGTGGGATCGGTAATGTTTAAAAAATATTGGGCGCGAGGTTGATCTAGACGAATGCCCCCTGAAACTGTTATTTCGTCAAACCCGTTACGATCTAACCGATTGACGATCAGCCGACTGCGTTTTCCCGGCTTAAGGGTTTTGGCTTGATTGTCGAGTGTGATGTAGTCGGTGTCAGGTTCGATAATGATCTTTGGTTTGCTCCCTGCTTTGGTGCCGGGGCTCACATAAGCCTGAACAGTGTTGAAGTTGAAAGACAAGGCTCCCAGGGGTGCCTCGTAGGCCTGCGCGCCGGGATTCTTAATCCAGGTCTTCACTCGTTTTCTATCATCAAAGAAAGAATCGTCACCAATAATATTCCCAGTGATTTTGCGCACAGGAAGATTCTTTAACTCATTGACCAGAAGCCACATTTGTTCTGTGACAAATTTAGGGTCCCCATGACCTTTGATATAAAGGTTCCCATCTAATACTCCATCTTTTAATGTTCCATCCGTAAAGAGTTGTGTTGGGAAACGATAATTGGGACCCAGGGTTTGAAGTGCAACGGCAGTGGTGAGAATTTTCAAGTTTGAGGCGGGAACAAACAATTTTTCCGCTCGCAACTCGAACAGGGGTTCACCGCGATCCAGCGAATAAATTTTAATTCCAAAATTATTTTTCCGCAGGCAAGAACTGGAGAGAATTTTTTTTACTTCTTTCTGAAACAGTGAGATACCCTTTTCGTGGGTCTCAGCAAATGCGGAAATCACTAAAGAGAAACAGAGTGCATGCAGTACAACAATTGTTATGGCTTTAAGGCTGTTTATTTTCATTGGGAAAATTCTACTCTGTTGAAAATAATTTTACAATTGACAAATCCCGGTGCTTTAGCGAACCTGTTCAAAGTGAGTATTGATAACCAAAAATGAAGGTGAGACTATGATCGATTTTTCGCATGTAAAATACGGTATTTTGGTAGCCATGATGGCAATTCTGTTTGGAGGATTGATGGGTCTGTCATTTGGTTGTTGCGAAGACAGTATCAAAGACACCTTGAAGGCGGGGGCCAAAGAATCTTTATCCGGAGTGTACAAAGGTGATCAAGCTAAAGCTGATAAGGTAGTCAAGAAATCATGGGTCTATATGAAGCGTGCTCATCTGCATTCACAGACTATGGGTGTCATCAGCATTGCATTTTCACTGCTGGTGGCCTGGTTGAATTTCCCCGCGCGTGCGCAAATGGGAGTTTCTTTGCTCAGTGGACTGGGCAGTCTGGGGTATGGATTCTTCTGGATGATATCGGGGTATCTGGCTCCGGGGATGGGGTCAACCGGGGCGGCGAAGGAGTCTGTCTCTCTGATCGCACAGGCATCGGGAGGGGCATTTTTTGTGGCAGGGGTCACACTATTTGGTCTCGTTGCTTATAAAATGTTTATCAAACCTGCGGCGGAATAAATTTTCGTTGTTGCATATATCATTAACTATTTTAATCATTGAAAAAATTATATGAATTATGATCTGGTAGGAATAGGGAACGCGTTGGTTGATATTGAAGTTCAGGTTGATGATGCTTTTATTGACGAAGTATCAGTGACTAAAGGTGGCATGACCCTCTCTTCTGCCGACGAGCAGGAAAAAGTTTTAAATGCATTGAAGTCAAAGCCACGCAAACTTTCATCGGGAGGTTCTGCCGCTAATACCATTCATGGGGCCAGTGTTCTGGGAGCCAGGTCTTATTATCTGGGCCGTGTGGCTAATGATGAGAACGGCAAGCATTACACGGAAGACATGCGGTCCTGCGAGGTTGGGTTCAGTGGGCCCGGTGCTGATGACGAAGGTACCGGCACTTGTGTGATTCTCATCACCTCGGATGCTGAACGTACGATGTTGACGAATCTGGGTGTTTCTTCCAAGCTTCACCCTGAGAATGTGGATGAAACCATTGTCCAGAATGCCAAGGTCGTATATGTGGAAGGCTATTTGTGGACCGGAGATGAAACTCGCGAGGCCGGGCTGCATATGGCGAAGATCGCTAAAAAGGAGAACATTCCGGTTGCCTTCACGTTGAGTGACGCATTTGTGGTCAATACTTTCAAAGACAGTCTGGCAGACTTTATTCAATGGAACGTTGATATTTTATTTTGTAATGAAGTGGAAGCTCAGGCCATGACAGGAGAAACTGATTCACGCAAGGCATTTGATAAACTATTAGCGTGGGTGGATACCTTGTTCTTGACCTTGGGCTCCAAAGGCTCGCTTGCCGGGAAAAGTGGTCATGAGCCTGTGCAGGTTGGTACTTTTCCTGTCGATGCGGTGGATACTACGGGAGCGGGAGACCTCTATGCAGCGGGAGCTCTTTATGGCTTGATCAATGGCCGATCGTTGAGCGATTCGGCTATCATGGGTTCTTATTGTGCGGCGCAGGTGGTTTCCCATATTGGCGGACGATTGCCGACCCAGTCCCACAAACGGGTCGAAAGCATTCTTGCTGAATACCGCAAGCATCACCCTTATCATTCGGCCTGATTTTTGCTATCCAAATTATACTTTCCGTTGGAGGTTTGTTACACTTCCATAATCAGACTTAAGCTTTAACCTGAATGAAGGAGGGACCCATGAATTTGTTACGCGTTTTCCTTCTGGCCCTTTGCTTGCTTGTGGTCGGTTGTGGTACGGTCGGAAAAGATTTTGACAGCTCCAGGGTCAAAAAAATTCAGAATAATGTGACGACCCAACTTGAAATTCTTGACTGGTTTGGCGTGCCTTATAAAGAAGGAACCGAAAACAAGCATACCATGTGGACTTATCAAGTTGATACCTGGCAGGCGGTTGGTGAAGGAATTTCAAAGGGGCTGGTCATCTTGTTTGACGACAAAAATATCGTCAAAGCCTATCGTTATGAGTCAAATTAGTAGGCGCAAGGCGCAAACCCCCTGGTGAAACGAAAAATCTCTCTCATAGTCTACGACTTTGACGGCACCTTGGTCGATACCCTTTTCGACATTGCTGATGCTGTCAACCTTTCCTTAAATGGGCTGGGACTTAGAACCCTGAGCCGTGAAACTATTTGCAAATATGTCGGCAAGGGGGTTGAAAGATTGATGGACCAGTCGATAAAGGGAACGGGTTGTGCCGATCTTTCTCTGGCTGTGGAACTGTTCCGTAAGCATTACTCGGAAAATTTGATGAATCACACCCGGTTTTATCCTTTTGGCCGCGAAATACTCGAATATTTCCATGATAAAAAACAAGCCATCTGCTCCAATAAACCTGAAGATTTTGTGCGACGCATATTGGTATCTCTTGAAAGCCTCGACCTCTTCGACGCTATTCTTGGAGGGGACAGCTTAAAATCAAAAAAACCGGATCCAGAGGGGCTGCTACATTTGCTGAACCGCTTTCAATGTCCCCCGGAACAGGCAGTATTGATCGGCGATAGTCCGGTGGATATTGAAACTGGAAAACGTGCAGGAGTATACACATGCGTGGTTAGCTTTGGATTTGGTGATCCTGAAGAGATTGCCCAGACTGAGCCCGATTGTTCGATCGATCACCTTTCAGAGCTCAAGGATCTATTTCATTAACCTGGTTGGCGGGGAAATCGTGATGAAATGAGTCGCAATTGGATGATTTTTGACCGCGCTTCCATCCAGTTGACTTTGTCCCAGGTTGTTTCTACAATGCCTCCTTCCTATGAAACCCAATGACATTAAAAACATTTATCTTATAGCAATTTGCGGCACTGGCATGGCGGCCCTGGCAGGGCTGTTGAAAGGTGCGGGCTATAGAGTGTCAGGGTCTGATGCCAATATCTATCCACCCATGAGCACGCTTCTGGAGAATGCCGGAATTCCTGTTCTGCCGGGTTACCGAAAAGAAAATATCACGGGGGATATTGATCTGGTGATTGTCGGTAATGCGGTATCCAAAACCAATGAAGAAGTGCAGGCTGTTTTGGCGGCCGGGTTGGAATACACCTCTTTTCCCGCGGCCATTGCACGGTTTTTTCTGGACGGTCGAAAATCTCTGGTGGTGACCGGGACACATGGGAAAACCACCACCACGTCACTATTAAGTTGGGTGCTTCAGGCATCTGGAAGAAAGCCGGGTTTCATGGTGGGTGGTTGGTTGAAAAATTTCGACAACAACCATCAGGTGCCCGAAGGAAATTACTTTGTTACGGAGGGCGATGAGTATGACAGTGCTTTCTTCGATAAAGGACCCAAATTCCTGCATTATCGTCCTGATGCCTCGATTCTGACGGGTATTGAGTTTGATCACGCTGATATTTTTGACAGTCTAGATCAGATTAAAGATGCTTTTCGCAAGTATGTGAGCTTGATTAGCCCCGAAGGGGTTATACTGGTTAAACACGCCGACGCAAATATTCAGGATGTATTGGGAGAGGCCGTTTGCAATGTCGAGTCCTATGGTTATCTTGATGGGGCAGATTGGTTGATCGGAGATTACCGATTTGAGTCTGGATATGGTTATTTTTCCCTGTCGTATCAAGGTGAAAAAAAAGCGGATTTTCAGTTGGCTATGATTGGTCGGCATAATGTGGAAAATGCGGCGGCCGTGGCGGCACTGTGTTTGCAGTTGGGGCTGACCGCCGATGAAATAAACTCGGCCTTTAAAACTTTTCAAGGCATCAAAAGACGACAGGAAGTGGTTGGAATTAAAAATGGCATAACAGTGCTGGATGATTTTGCCCATCACCCAACTGCCATTCGCCTGACTTTGGAGGCGGTGAAGGAGGCCTATCCAGGGCAACGGCTGTGGGCTATTTTTGAACCTCGGTCGGCCACTTCAAGACGAAAGGTTTTTGAGCAGGACTTCCCTGATAGTTTACTCGTTGCTGACCGGGTGATCATTGCAGGACTGTTTGCGCCTGAAAAAATCAACGAGGAAGAAAGACTCGACCCAGGTCAGGTTGTAACTTGCCTGAGACAAAAGGGATGTGATGCCCACTTCATTGAGGAAGTGGATGACATTGTTGCCTTTATGGCAGAAAATGCTGAAAGTGGAGATGTGGTGCTGGTGATGTCATCAGGCGGGTTCGGGGGCATACACCAGAAAATTCTGGATCGATGATGGCTATGGATAAAATTTATCACGGACAAATAAAGCTGGGGCTGGTTCAAAGAGGGATCACAGTTCCGAGTATATTGCAGGGCCTTTCTGAGGTTGCGGGTGGGCTTTGTTCTGGTGAACCGGGGGAGGAGATCACTCTGGCTCTGGCAGAAGACTTCATCGTCAAGGCAAATTTGAACGCCTCGGGAGAGGATGGACCGAAGCTGGTTAGCCATGGAGATCGGTTGAGGCTTCATATGAGAGAAGGGGAGATTGACGTTGGCATCATAACAATCCCGGAATTCCTCAAGCAGCAGTTGAAGCAACGCACTCCAGTCTCTGAAAATATCTGCCTTGATGGCTATTGCCTGAATATTTTTCTTCGCGCCATCGGTCGAGGCAAAAAACTAAGCATGCCGATCGAGGCCATTCTGTCTGTCATTCAGTCGGCTTTTGAAGAAGGAGCGGCAGACCTGGTGCAACTGAATATGGATTTTTGCGATGAGCCCGACCGGGGATTTGATCGACTGGCACCTCTGGTGGCGGCGATCAAAAAGCGCTTTAACACTTTTGTTGCATTGAAAGGCTTCCCGCCATCGAACTCGGGCACTATTGATCTCATGTATGCATCAGGTTTTGATATTATTGATTTTCCGCTCGGTGGATTTTCCGGGACAGTCAAATCGAAAAGAAAGATGACGGCAAAGCAGGTTTATTCTGCCTTGGAATATGCTGCAGGAGTATTCCCACCCGGCACAGTCTGGACGGATATTGTTCTGGGGTCAGATCCTGTTTCGCAATGCAAAGAAGGCGTTGATCGACTGACGGACTCAGGGATCATTCCCTTAATCTATCTGCAACGTGACAGTGGCGATAAACTGGACGGATATCGTAACCTGGTAGAGCTGGCGGAGCACATGGACAAGGCGATTCAACGCAACCGCCTGCCATTAAAATGGTTGTATCCGACATGTCGTTTTTTGAGTCCCTTGGACACCCGTTTTTTTACTGAAGACCCGCTTCTAGCCAGACTTGCGGTGACCCCGGTTTACCGGTCTGGACTTGGAAGGAAAACTTCGGCGGGTTTTGCTGCATTGCGGCGCAAATTACGGATTCGCAATGTCAGTGACTCTTTTGAGTCTGCAGGCCTCTAATTAGCAGTGTAAGGATAACCCGGTAAAAACTACAAATACTTATTGTTCTGATTTTTTCTTTTTACCCATTTGACAACATGGATGCTCAAGTAGAAAACTCCAATAATAGAATTGTTCCCGAAGTACCGCTGAAAAACCTTGAAACCTTATGGTTGCAGGTCGGAGGCACGCTTTGTAATCTGGAATGCACGCATTGTTTTATCAGTTGCGGGCCGAAGAACGATACTATTCCCATGATGACTCTGCCTCAGGTTGAAGAAAGGCTGGAAGAGTCCAAAACCCTGGGCGTGAAAGACTATTACATCACGGGTGGTGAAGTGTTTATCAACCCGGAAATTTTCGAAATTCTTGCGGCAATCTTGCGCTATGGTCCGCTTGATGTCCTGACCAATGGAACACAGATCACTGCTGATAAGGCCCAACAGTTGAGGAAGATTCAGGACACATCTGACCATCCTCTACGCTTCAGAGTGAGTATGGAGAATTTTGAGGAAGCGGCCAACGATGCCATACGTGGAAAGAATGCTTACAGAAATGCTGTGACTGGAATCGGACACCTTGCTCAGGCAGGGTTTTCGCCGGTACTCACCATCACGCGTTCGTGGGAGGAAGAGCAAGATGATGAAATGAAATTGCAATTCATCGAATTCCTCCGCACTCATCAGGTTCCTGATCCGCAGATAAAAATACTACCGGGTTTTATGCTGGGTAAATTGGCCGAAAATGAACGTGCCTACAATGATGACGAGCGAGTAACAGAAGCTTGTTTCGAAAATTTTGATATCACCCAGCTTCAGTGCTCGACTTCGCGCATGGCGACAGGACAAGGCGTTTACGTTTGCCCGATTCTTGTTGATAATCCTAAAGCTCGGATGGGAAATAATATTGAGGAAACTCTACGTCCCTTTCCCCTGGCACACCCCGCCTGTTATACCTGTCGTGTTACAGGGATGACCTGTAAATCGTCAGCTTGAAAAACCGGAGTTTTATATTGAGCCGGTTCCGAAAGGCTGATAGCATGAATTTAACAGCCCAATTGACAATCCTTTTTATAAGACGCTCTGTATGAGTCGTCGTCAATAACTTACAATGGCTTTAAAGTATTCCACCATGGTTCCCCTGGGAACCTCCGCCGCGGGTTTCCAGCTTCCTGGAGTGGACTCGAAGACGTATTCTCTTGAAAGTTTTTCAGATAAGAATGTCCTGGTGATCATTTTTATGTGCAACCATTGTCCCTATGTCAAAGCGGTGTTGCAACGGTTGATTGACTTGCAGGCAGAGACAGGGCATCAAGGGGTTCAACTGGTCGGCATCAACTCCAATGATGTGGAACGTTATCCCGATGATTCTTTAGAAAACATGCAGAAGATCGCGAAGGAAAAGGGCATTAATTTTCCTTATTTGTTAGATGCTTCTCAGGAGACAGCCAGGGCCTACGATGCAGTGTGTACCCCTGATATTTATGTTTATGGTACGGAACGGAAGCTTTTGTACCGGGGTAGAATTGATGACAACTGGGAGCATGAAGAAAAAGTGACTCAGCGAAATTTAAAAGAGGCTCTGGATTGTATTGTCGCCGGAAAAGAAGTTCCGGGCGAGCAGATTTCCTCAATGGGTTGTTCCATAAAATGGAAGCAAAAATAAGGTAAAACGATGGAGACGATGAAAAAGTGGTTGTTCATTTTGGCGGCGGTTGTTTTTGCCGGTTCGCTATTTGCAGATAAGATTCTTTCTTTTTACATAGACTGGCTGTGGTTCGAAAGTCATGGCTTCACCTCTGTGTTGTGGACGGTATTGATGTCGCAGGTCGGGTTTGGGTTGCTGACCGGTGTTTTGTTTTTCCTGTTTACGTTCGGGTTTTTAAATCAGGTTTACAAGAAAACTTCTCACCTGCCTATCCTGTTGTCGGATCAGGTTCGACGGGAAGTGCCCTTGCTGAATATCATGGCAGGCAATTTAAAGCTTTTGATTCTGGTGGTGCCTTTAGTGTTGGCCTCCATGACAGGGCTGGTGATGGCTCAACAATGGGAAACCCTTCTGCAATACTTCAACTCTTCCCCTTATGGAGAGGTGGACCCCATTTTTGGAAAAGACATCTCATTTTATTTTTTCACGCTGCCTCTGTGGTTGCTGGTGAAGTCTTTATTGTGGGAAACGATGATTGTGCTTTCCCTGGGTGTTGGGCTGATCTATTTTTTCAAGCGTTTTATTTATGTTGGCCCGGCCGGGGTGGTTCTTCTCCCTGATGCACGGCGGACTCTCTCTGGGCTGGCGGGGTTATTTTTTCTATTGTTTGCCAGTGAGTTTTATCTTCAGCGTTATGAACTGCTGACTCAGGGAGGTAGTTTGATTGCCGGAATCGGGTTCTCTGATGCCAATGGAAAAATCCCGGTTCTTTATATATTGATAGGTACTTCTCTGGTGGCCTCGTTGTTTTCATTTATGGGGATTGTCCGGCCTGGCATGAAAAAAGTCATGCTTTCGGGGGTGGGGTTGGCAGTGGTGTTTTTTGTTGCGAATTTTTATCCGAAAATTATACAGAGATTTGTGGTGGTTCCCAATGAGTTGGTCAAGGAAGCCCCGTATATAGAGCACACGATTTCTGGAGCGTTAACGGCATATGGCTTGAGTCAGACCGAGACACATGAGCTTTCCGGTTCTGCGTCTTTGACAGCCGAAAGCGTCCGAAACAAAGCCAATACTATAAAAAATATACGGCTCTGGGATCAGGAGCCGCTTCTAGACACCTTGGGGCAGATTCAGGAAATCAGGACTTATTACCAGTTCCAGTCTGTAGACAACGATCGCTATCGCATCAACGGGGATTATCGCCAGACCTTGTTGTCGCCACGTGAACTGCTTTCTTCCAACTTGCCCAACCGAACATGGATTAACGAACACCTGACTTTCACACATGGTTACGGAGTAGCTCTGAGTCCTGTTAACCAGGTTACTCCCGAAGGGTTGCCGGTCTTGTTGATTAAAGATATTCCTCCACAATCCAATATCGACCTGGTAGTGACCCGGCCTGAAATTTATTTTGGTGAGTTGGCGAATGACCATGTTTTTGTCAACACCGAAACCAAGGAGTTTGATTACCCGGAAGGGGAGAAAAATGTATACAAGAATTATGAAGGCGAAGGTGGTTTTAAAGTAGGGTCCTTTTTCCGCAAACTGGTTCTGGCGGCTCGGTTCAAAGCGCTTAAAATAATTTTTTCCGATGATATTAATGACGGAAGTAGAGTGTTGATGTATCGGAATATAACGGACCGGGTGCAGAAAATCGCGCCGTTTTTAAGGTTGGATAATGATCCCTATATGGTTATTTCAGAAGGCCGACTGATTTGGCTTTATGATGCCTATACGGTGAGTGACCATTTTCCTTATTCTCCCAAAATCCCCCGCTTCGGAAACTATGTGCGCAACTCTGTAAAAATTTCTATCGATGCCTACGATGGTTCGATGAATTTTTATATTGCCGATGAATCCGACCCGGTTATTCGGACGTATCAAAATATTTTTCCCGATCTGTTTAAAGACCTGAGTGAGATGCCGGAAGATTTGCGCAGCCATATTCGCTATCCTTCCGACCTGTTTATGATCCAAACACATATTTTTGCCACCTATCATATGAAGCGGCCGCAGGTTTTTTATAACAAGGAAGACCAATGGGAGATCCCTGAAATTGATGGGGATATCATGAAGCCGTATTATACGATCATGAAATTGCCGGGAGAGGATCGCGAAGAATACATCCTTATGCTTCCGTACACACCCAGAGGCAAGAGCAATCTGTCTGCCTGGATGGTGGCGCGAAGTGATGGGGAACAGTATGGTAAGCTTGATGTTTATACTTTTCCCAAGCAGAAGCTGGTGTTTGGTCCCAGTCAGATGGTGGCCCGGATCAATCAAGACGCGGAGATTTCCCGGCAGATTTCACTGTGGGATCAACGAGGATCAAGCGTAATACAAGGAACCCTTTTGGTTATTCCTATTGAAGAGTCGTTGGTTTATGTGCGGCCTTTATACCTGAAAGCCGATGCCGGAAAAATTCCCGAGCTCAAGCGCGTCATCGTTGGTTATGAAGACAACATTGCCATGGAACGCACTTTGGAAGAAGCGTTGGAGAAATTATTCACCGGCTTTGCCCGTGAACCCCGCGAAGATATGGGGCAACCAGTGGCCGAGCTCGACTCTACTTCGCCTTCGAAATCTGTCAACGGTCAGAAGCTGGTTTTAAGCAAGAGCGACTATGACAATATCCGTAACACTTATCGTCGTATTCTGGAATCGCAGCAAAAGTTGGACCAATCGCTGAAACTATATCGTAAAGAGCTAGAGGGGTTTGGAGAACTTCTAGAAGACACTGATGTAACGCCACAGGCCAAAGTCGCTCCATAATCCTCCTGCTGGATTTATTGGGAGCTTTCGTTGGCAAATAAACCTAACTGATTGGTGTCTAATTTTTTGTCGGTGATCGGGACGGGATAATTGCCATCGAAGCAGGCAGAGCAGAATTTTTTCTTGTCCTTTTCCAGCATTTCCAGCATTTTTTCCAAGCTGAGGTAGGCGAGGGAGTCTGCTGCAAGATACTGGCGCGTTTCTTCGAGATTGTGTTTGTGAGCGACCAACTCTTCCTCGTCAGGTGTGTCGATGCCGTAAAAACAGGAATGCAGAATTGGCGGCGCCGAAATGCGAAGGTG
>JAJDBI010000283.1 GCA_029261435.1 Nitrospinaceae bacterium | reverse complement strand
TGTTGCCTCGGGGATATTTATTTATAACCGTTTCAAACTGGAGGATAGCATCATCATACATCTCCAGAGCTACGTAATTTGTCCCAATCCAGAAAGCTATATTATCTTTTAATTTATTTGGCGGGCTACTGAGAGCCAGGTTTTGAAATAACAAAATGGACTCGTCATAATCTCTACTTCGATAAGCACTGAGAGCCTTGTTATATTCCGGCGGTGTCTTTGCCTTTGCTCTACGCATCCGCTTTTTAGGAGCAGGAGCCTGAGCTTTTTGCATTTTAATTCTAGCTATCTCTTCGTTGAGACGGGACATCTGCGCCTTCAAGTCCTCAACTTCCGGCTCCAGAAAGTCAGAAGAATCTGTGACAGAAGAAACACTATTCTCCAGCCTTTCGCTCGCGGCATTGATCTTGGGTTCTAACGTACTTAAAACTTCTTCCAACTCACGAACTTTACTGATCAAAGCCTCCTGCTGGCTTTGCAGACTTTCCACATCGCCTTTTAACTCATTTTTATCCGTGCGCTGATCTACACTAGCAAAGCCTTCAGGATCTCCGTCAATAAATCCCTCTTCATTTGCATCTATATCGTCAAATTCACTATCCTCGGCAAAAAAATCATCTTCACCGGAATCCATTCGTTCATCTCTATTTCCACGACGACTTCTTCCACCACGCTCCGCAACCTCTTCATCTTCAAAAGGAAAATCTTCTTCAAATGCCAGGTCATCTTCATCTTCACCAACCCAGGGAAGATAGCTGCAACCGGTAAAAGTTAAAGAAAAGAACAGCACCAATACTAAGATGAGGCGCGCAAAAATGTTGGCGGACGGCATAACTGACTCCATCAAATTCTGAAAAGGATACATTACCCCTTAATAATCAATGAATTATATGAGGTTGACCCTATAATGTCAACCCATTATAAATGGTTTCCCCTGCTAAATATATCGATTTTTTAAAGGTTTTCATTAGGTTTTTATTGTTCTTTCGGCATGTGTTCCAGTTCTATTTGTAGAAACGGTTCGCACTAAAATCTCTACAGCTCTTTCAATTTCTGCAATCGAATTACTCCTGCCAAAACTAAAACGAATTGATGAGTTGATTTTATCAGTAGGTATACCCATCGCTGTCAGCACAGGGGATGGAAGTCCCGTCCCAGAACTACAGGCCGATCCTGTAGAAACAGCCACTCCAGCCATATCCAGGCCAATCAGCAAGGTGTCGCCTTCGACTCCTTCAAAGCCGAGGTTTAACGTATTAGGAAGCCTGTTCTCCAAATCGCCAAAAACTTCCACTCCCGAAATCTGGCTGGAGACCAGATGAAGAAAATGATCGCGCAATGAGGAAAGCTTTGAAGTTTCCTGGAAAGATAAACGTGCAAGTTCACAGGCCTTACCAAAACCTGCTATTCCAGCTACGTTTTCTGTCCCACCTCTTCTTTTCTTTTCCTGACCTCCCCCACATATGGGCGAAAACAAGTCCGGGCTTCCCTTCCTCAGATAAAGAGCACCAACACCCTTGGGACCATTCAGCTTGTGCGCTGAAATGGACATCATATCGACAGGCAAATCCTGCACTTGAATCGGGATTTTCCCCACACTTTGTACCGCATCAGTGTGAAACAAAACTCCCCTCTTCCGGGTACTCTCACCAGCCCTTTCTATATCCTGCAAAACACCCGTCTCGCTGTTTGCGTGTTGCAGAGAAACCAGCAAGGTTGACTCTGTCAGGCTATCTTCTAATCCTTCAATACACCCCGAACTGCCAACCTTCAATCGGTCTACTTCAAAACCCAGGCTTTCCAGTTGCAGACAGGGGTTTAAAATCGACGGATGTTCGACCTGACTGGTAACAATATGACCACGGGCTTTGCCCAACCCCAGGGCCACACCCAGGAGGGCAAAATTATTTGCTTCGGTTCCTCCGCTTGTGAAAACAATCTCTGAGGGAGAGGCGCCAATGAGAGAGGCGACCTTTTCCCGAGCTTCATCCACAAGAACCCTGGCCGATCTGCCCGCAGAGTGTACACTCGAAGGATTGCCGATCTGATTCTGCAAAACAGATGTAACAATCTCCAGAACTTCAGGAGCAATCGGCGTAGTCGCATTATGATCAAGATAAATTTTATCCAAAATAACCTACCAAAAATATATACATAAGATTGAACAGAGAGAAAATTTGCGGGTTTTTACGGGTAAGAGCCTAGTCATACAAATCCTCTCAAATCAGGATTAAGACTGTCCCTCTTTCATTACTGCAGGATCTACGGATTTTGCTAGTGCGGGGTCAATTCCATTCTGCTTCAAAGTTTCCTTTAACAGACGGATTTCTTTTTCCATTTGCGGTAGCCTTTCCAGCATGCATTCGATGGCTCGAGCTACAGGATCCGGGAAGGATTCCAAGCCATCATTGTCTTCCATATCCGAAGAGATGCCAGAAAAAACCACTCTTCCAGGAACCCCAATAACAGTGGAATACTCAGGGACATCCTGAAGAACCACTGAACCCGAACCAATTTTCGTGTTGCGGCCAACCTGGATAGGACCTAAAACCTGCGCCCCGGCACCAATGACGACGTTGTCAGCAATGGTCGGGTGACGCTTGGCCTTTTTGGTCGCAAGGCCTCCTAATGTCACCCCGTGGTAGATGAAAACATTATCCCCCACCTCTGAAGTTTCTCCAATCACAACGCCCATTCCATGATCAATAAAAAACCGATGACCAATCTTGGCAGCAGGATGAATTTCTATACCCGTTATCCATCTGGAAAACTGAGCCAATGCCCTGGCTAGAAAGTTAAAACCCAAATTCCATAAACCATGCGCCAGACGATAGCTGATCAAGGCATGCACACCGGGATATAAAAGCAGTACTTCAATGAAATTCCTGGCAGCAGGATCTTTCTCCATAGCAATACTGACATCTTCTTTAATTTGACGAAGCATAAATATTTGGGCTGGGATGTAAGCTATTGTTTATAGATTTATTATAGCCCACCCAGAGCCAGACGAAAAGCCCCCTTTCCAAATAGTTTCAGATGGGAAGCAGGAAGTTTACAATCCGGGCTAAAAACACTGGCAATAGCAGGTATCAGGCAGAACAGAGATTATTTAAACATGAGGGAGACCAGTTGGGCGCGGGCATGAACCCGGAACTTGGCATATATTCTTTTAAGGTAGTCCTTAACAGTGTGATGACTCAACCCCAACCTCTGGGCAATTTCCTTATCACTCAAGCCATCACAAATCAGGCGGGCAACATCCGCCTCTCGGCTAGTCAATCCTGCTTCCTGCATCAAATATTTCACATGCTCTTCCAGCTTGTCTTGAGATTTTGCATTATGCGTTCGATCTCTTAATGAATCCTGCGTTTTAAAAATTTTCAAATTGTCCCTGGCTCGGTCAGCAAGCGTTTTCATGATGGCCAGCAGGGCATCAGAGCTCGTCGATAACTGCGTATGAAATTGCTCCTGCGTTATTTCCAGTAATATCGAAGGCGATGCTGATTTGACTGTCGCAGAACGGGGTTTGGAACCAATCAACGACATCTCCCCGATATAATCCCCTTTTTGTCTGCGAGCAATCTCTGTCCCATTCTTGGAAACGATCAATTCGCCGGAAAGTATGACGTACATGGAACTGCCATCTTCCTCATCCTTGAATAAGACTTCGCCCTTTTTCAGTTCCTTTAAAGGAGATTTCTCAGCCAGATTTTCCAGAATATCGCTGGACACGTTTTCCAGGAAATCAACTTCCCTCAAAAATTCTAAACTTGTCATACCCATAAATCGAGTTTTCTCATTTAAAGTAATGAATCGCGATCAATCATAACATTTTTCAAACTACTTTTGAGAATGGTACATATTCGGCAACTACATTCTATAGTTCAGTCCCACTAAAGCTACGTTCTGTATAAAATCTACAGACTCCAGATTGGAATTACTCATAACCCTTGTATAACCTATACTCACTTCAAGAGAATCCAAAATATACCGGCTTAGTTTAAATTGAACCGTATGCTTTGCATCAAATCGCTCTTCACCGATACTTTCAGTAATATTTTTATAGTCCTGGAAATTATAATTATAGCTCAAGTTTGCCGTTACTTTTAAGGGCACAGGAAGGTTTATTACAGCCAAAGCTGAGTGACCCAGATAATCAAACTGAGAGTCCTGGGTATCCTCCAAATCCAAGCCGTAACTTAAAAGAACATAGGCCTGATTCTCCATGAAAAACATAAACTGACTCAAACTCCAGGAATGGTTATCCCCATCCCTGCTATTATCAGCAAGAAAGTTTTTTCTATTAAAAGAATAACTGGCACTGGTATAGAGATTGGGTTTTGGAACAAATCCCAGTCGCGGAGTAATACTGTGCGTAGCCATGAAATCTTTTCGATCAAGAAGACTATAATTGAAACCATAGCTCAAGTCTGCATCCCAGTCGCCAAAAAGATATGAAGCAGAAGAACTAAAATAATGCGATTGGTAATCAAAGGCAGGGGCCTTGTCCCAAATGCTCTGGGAAAAATCATAGCCCAACTGCAAGCCTGTATCCTCGGTTAAAGCGTAACTGGCACCCAGGCCAAAATCATAGTTGAGAGACATATCCCCTTCCTGGGATACATTATCCTGCTCTTCAATCGTTACATTGTCATCATACTGCCAGGACATTCCGGCGGTGACCCACCACGACTTTTCAGAATCTGCCGAGGTTTTGCCGCCCAACTGATCGAGCATCAGTTTTGCCTGCTTCGCTGTTTCAGTCCCGGAATCCTCTTCCAATATCATTTCCATCGCCAGCTTGGCCTCTTCTTTTTCATCCATTTCCGAAAATGCAAGGCCGATTTGAAATAACGCAATTTGACTCAAAGAGGGATCCAAGCTCATGGCAATTTGAAAGTGAATTAAAGAGTCCTCAAATTTTTCCATCTGCTGCTGAGTGAATCCCATATACAAATGTGCTGTTGCGTTCTGGTCATCCTTTTCCAACGCCTTTTTAAACTCTTTAACAGCTTCTTCATTGGAGTTTCGCTTGAAATAGGCAATTCCCAACTGCAGACGGGCACCCTGATATTCAGGATTCAACTCAAGAACTTTTTTGAACGTAACAACAGCTTCGTCTAACTTTTCCGCCTTACTGAATGTCAATCCTTTGAAATATAAAGCCTCTAAATTGGAAGGATCTTTTTCCAGGAGCAGGGAAAATTGATTCAGGGCCTGATCAAACTTTTCTTCGTTATAAAACTGCAGACCCCGGGTGAGAGAGGGGGAACTGTCCTCCTGCGCCTGAACAGAGTTCAGGCATAAGAACAGCGATAGAAATAGAAAATAAAAATATTTCTGCACAATAAGAGAAAGCTTGGGGGTGAAAAAAAGAATTCTACCCCATTGCTCATAAATAACCAACTAGTAATCAATGATTTACAATTTTTAACTGCCTATTTTTTAGGCAATAGTAGGTTTTGAGGAAGGTGTCTAAAAGGTAGGTTTTACGAATCGGTAATTTTTTCTACTACTTTTTCTTGCCCTTTGCAGCATCTTTGGCAGCTTTTGCTGCGACATCTTTAGCGGCTTTATCGGCTGCGTCCTTGGCAGCTTTTGCTGCGGCATCTTTAGCGGCTTTATCAGCAGCATCCTTGGCAGCTTTTGCTGCGGCATCTTTAGCGGCTTTATCAGCAGCATCCTTGGCAGCTTTTGCTGCGGCATCTTTAGCGGCTTTGTCGGCAGTGTCCTTGGCAGCTTTTGTTGCGGCATCTTTCGCAGCTTTATCAGCAGCATCCTTCGCGGCTTTAGCTGCTTTAGCTTTAGCTGCATTATCCGCTTTAACCTTGACAGCCTTAGTTGCTTCAGCCTTAGCTGTTTTATCTGCTTCAACCTTGGCTGCATTAGCTGCTTTAGCTTTGACAGCTTTATCCGCTTCATCTTTTGCAACTTTATCCGCTTCAGCCTTGGCAACTCTCTCCGCATCAACCTTGGCGGCTCTATCTGCTTTAGCCTTGGCAGCTTTTGCTGCGGCATCTTTAGCGGCTTTGTCAGCAGCATCCTTGGCGGCTTTCGCTGCGGCATCTTTCGCAGCTTTATCAGCAGCATCCTTGGCAGCTTTCGCTGCGGCATCTTTGGCAGCACTATCGGCAGCACCCTTGACCGCTATATTTACGTCACCCTTTGGTAAATCTCCACCCTTAGCAAACTTGTTCCTGGTTTTAGCTGGGGCTTTCGGTAGCTCCGGCTTGGGTAATTTCACTTCCGGTTGCGTGTTTAAGGCAATGGGAGCCACCGGTTGAGTAACACCTTTCTTTCCTTGGTCTGCCTTTGCTGTAGTGGTATTTGGTTTTTTAACCGGCTCTTTGGGACTTGAACTTTCAGACCCTGTTCCTTTGGAATCATTTACCTGAGTACTTCCACCGCTTTTTCCTTTTGAGGCTTTACCCTGGGAGTCTCCCTCATTAGAATCGCCTCCTTTCGAGTCCCCCGAGTCTTTTCCTTTCGATTCTCCATCTTTGGATTCTTTTCCCTTTGAGTCCTTTCCTTTAGGCACACTGGTTGCAGTAAGAGTTGACACTGGTCCCGAAGACAATTTAGCTACTTTAATTCGGGGTTTTTCTACAGACTCTTTAGTTAAAAAATTACTCTTGGCAGTTTTCTCAGCTTTGCTTGGGCTTACCCCTTTATCTGCCAATTTAGTGGATTTTCCCCCACCACTCTTTGTACCTTTTTCATTTTTTACTTTCGTATTTTCCTTACCGCCCTTTACTTTTCCCTTATCGGCTTTATCATTACCGCCTTTGTCTTTTCCTTTGCCCTTGTCTTTGCCCTTGTCTTTGCCCTTGTCTTTGCCCTTGTCTTTGCCCTTGTCTTTGCCCTTGTCTTTGCCCTTGTCTTTGCCCTTGTCTTTCCCTTTGCCCTTATCACCCTTGTCTTTGCCCTTGCCCTTATTACCCTTGTCTTTCCCTTTGCCCTTGTTAACCTTGTCTTTCCCTTTGCCCTTGTTAACCTTGTCCTTAACAGAGGTGACAGCGGCTACCAGAACTCCCTTGGAAATTTCCTGCATTTGTCCCTTTGCTACAATAGATTTTTTTCCAAGATTTCCATTTTTCAATAGTCGAGCTGTTTCTATAGAACCAGAGATACCAATGAAAGATGTCTTGCCACCTTTATCTACCGTTACAACAAATTCTGTTCCCCTTACTCCAGCTACAGCAGTGGGTGTCACTACCTTGAAGCTCGACCCCTTGGCTTTTCCCTTGGTCACAACAAACCGCACGGTTCCCAAAGCGACATTGACCACGGTTTGCCGCAGGTCTTTGTCTGGGTCATAAATATGCTTTTTAATACTGATATTGGAGTTCTCTCCAATCGTCAGGGAGCTTTTATCATCAAAGGTGAAAGAAGCTTCGGAGTCGGATTTGGTTTTGATTCTGTCATTCATGAACACCGGGGTCGCCAGCTTGACATTTGACGAGGATGTAGCTCCTTCATGAAATTGGAGGATATTACCTTCGGCACCGGTTGCAATCCCGACATCGGCAGATTGCACAACCCCCTGATCTTTCAAAAAAAGTTTTTGGTCGAACAGGCTTTTACCCGGAGCCTCGCCGGACAAAGCATAAGCCACCCGCACAAATTCCTGGTCGGTCATCGAGCCTTTGCCGTCTTTACCGCTGAATACTTTAAATCCACGAATCTTTAAAATCCGCGACATTTTCACAAACAATTCTTCCTGAGATAACTCTTTATGGTTTTTGGGAAGGTAGGGATGATCAGGTTGATTTTTGGCGATCATAGCCACAAACTCAGCTCTGCTGACTTGTGAATTATCCGGGCTGACAGAAACAAAAATAACAAAGCAAAGCCCCAGCGCCGCCAACTTTGAATAGCGAGCCAATAGCTTTCTAAATTTTTTCATATTAATTTTTGTTCGCACAACAAGTCAGACTTTCATCTTTAGTACAAATATTTTGAAGCACCCGTTTTAGTTTTTCGGTAGTAGATATTTGGCAAAAACTTCCTTGAACTGTGTCACATCCATCACGGTCAAAAAATTCCTTTTTCGCAAAGGTTCCAACACATTTGGCAACAGTAACAATTGCAGTTGAAAATGTTTTCAGTTTCCCCTAAAAATAAATTTTCACAACAATTTTTAGTATAAGGCAATTAACTTCACTTCTACCTCCTGACATAATGAGATTAGCAGCACTCCAAAAATCCCATCACCGATACACCTTGTAATATGGAGGTTTAAGAAGCAGATTGCTTTGTAATGCCTCCTATTTGTGACGCAGTTGTGACACAAAAAAGTAGTGAATTAATCCTGCCTACATCTTAAGTATTAAGAGATATCATTTCTATGCAGATACAACTTTTGTCTCTGTACATTATTTATAAAATAAAGGAAAAAATTACTCTATTTGCCGGGAATTAATTATATTTCCTTTCTGTAGAGCGAGCCTTTCTTCTCCTTGTTCTATTCAAATACTTATTGAATAATAAAGACTAGAGAATTGTGAACCTAAATAATCTATTTAATTGATCTCGATAAACAATAAACATTCCTCCCTTCTCAGTGGTTTTTTTTTCACAGCACTGATTCTGATTATCTATAGTTATTCACCGCAATGGTTAAGGCCTCTGGAAAACCTTTCACAAAATATCCATTTCAAGTTACGCGGTCCCCTTCCCCCCAGTTCAAATGTTGTTATCGCAAAAATTGATGAGAAGAGTATCGACACTCTAGGCCGTTGGCCCTGGCCAAGACAAACCATGGCCGACCTGGTAGGAAAACTTAATCAATATGAAGCGGAAGTGATCGGATTCGACATCATTTTTTCTTCAGCCCAGACCAGTTCCAATAATGAAGACCTTAAACGGTTGAAGAGCATAATCACCCCAGCTCAAAATCCTGAGGCTTTGGATTTATTGAACCACATATTGATGGAAACCAATGCCGATGCTCAATTCTCCCAAGCCTTGACGGAAACCCCAAAGTCTGTTTTGGGATATTTCTTTCATTTTTCTTCGGAAGGTCTGGACCATCTAACGCCCAGCCAGCGTAACCATTATTTTAAAGATATTAAGACTTCACGGTTCAACGGATTTCTAAAATCCAACGAGAGCCTAAAATTATCCAGTCTGAATTTCCCAACTGCGTTTGCGATTGAGTCCAATATCACTCAATTATCAAAAACAGCCCGTCATTCCGGTTTCCTGAGTTTTGACTTAGAAACCGACGGTACAGTTAGGAAACTTCCTCTTATAGTCCGATACAATGATTCAGTAGAAGGCAAGGATTACTACTTCCCACCATTTTCGATACGAGTTCTGGAGCAATACCTTGGAGCCACCCTGCTCTTTCGGGTAAATGAATCGGGTATGGAAGAAGTCATTCTGGAACACGAAAACCCTATCGTCATTCCAACAAACTCAAGAGGCGAAATGGAGGTCAACTACCTGGGCCCTCGTGGAACAATTCCCAGTATTTCCATCAGCGATCTTCTGGATAAAGATATAAGCCGCGAAACAAGGGATGCCATGAGGAATAAGATAGTACTGATAGGTGCCACCGCCATTGCCCTTGAAGACCTAAGATCAACCCCTTTTGATCCTGCATTACCGGGCGTGGAAATCCATGCAACGGTCATAGACAATATTCTAAGTGATCGTTTTCTCTCTCAGCCTTCCTGGAAGCCTGCCGTCGACTTCCTATATTTATTACTGATCGGGATAGCTTTGACATTTATATACTCCAGAATTCAACCCATACCAGGTTTTCTGGTTTGGTCAACAAGTGTTTGCGCCCTGTTCTATTTAAGCCATTGGATATTTCTCAACAGAGGATTCTGGTTAACAGATATTTATCCCTTTCTGGAAAACACGGGTATTGCCACCACAATCATGCTTGGGCGTTATATTCAGGAAGAAAAACAAAAACAGTTCATCAAAAAGATTTTCGGCCAATACCTTTCGCCACGAGTCGTAAAAGAACTGATCAACGACCCTTCAAGGCTCAAGCTCGGAGGAGAGCAAAAAGAACTCACTGCCCTGTTCACCGATCTGGAGGGATTCGCCACATTCTCAGAGAAACTTGCACCTACAGAACTGGTTGACCTTTTGAATACTTACTTGAGCGAAATGACGGACATCCTTTTGCAGTACGAAGGCACCCTGGACCGTTATGACGGCGATGCGATCAAAGCCTTTTTTGGTGCTCCGGTTTATTTCAATGACCACGCCCGCCGCGCCTGTTGGGTATGCATAGATATGCAAAACAAACTCAAAGAACTGCGCATAAAATTCAAAGAAGAAGGTAAGCCGGAATTGTTAATGCGTGTAGGCCTCAATACAGGCTCAATGGTAATCGGGAACATGGGTTCCAACGCTCGTATGATGTATGGAATGAATGGAGACTCTGTCAACCTGTGTGCTCGACTGGAAGGAGCCAACAAACAATATGGAACTTACTCACTGATCAGTGAGTCCACCTACAATCAGGCTAAAGAATTTATAGAAGTTCGGGAGTTGGACATTCTAAGGGTGGTTGGGCGATCCACTCCCATAAAGATATATGAACTTTTGGGGAAAAAGGGAGAACTCGAAGAGTCTCTTAAAAAGATACTGCCTATATTCAATCAGGGTTTGATGAATTATCAGAATCGTGAGTGGAGCCAAGCCAAAAGGTGTTTTGAAAAGGCATTGCTGTCCCGACCAGAAGATGGTCCCTCAAAAGTCTATTTGAAAAGATGCGACAACTTTATCCTCACCCCTCCTGCTGATGACTGGGACGGTATCTTCAACCTCAGCACAAAGTAGCAGCTCAGGGTTCGGTGGATTCAGAATCCATGGAGCGATGATATTCCTGCAAAATGGCATCCTGAGTTTCCTGATCGGCAGATTTATAAATACGGATGGTTTCAAAGTGGCGAGCTTGTTGAACGCGCAATAATTTAAGACGCATTAATTCCAGAATAGCCAGAAATGTTACGACAACCTCTTGTTTGGTATTTAACACCGTGAACAAGGATTCAAACGTAACGCTTTCCGAGGCGTTGAGAATTTCCATAATGTGCTGAACCTGGTCTGTGACCGACATTTCGGTGATTTTAATTTCATAATCTTTCTCAAACGACTTGGTATCCAGAATCTTTTGATAAGCTTTAAGCAAATCGAAAACCGATGCATCCACCAACTCCTTCTCTTCTGCGCTGTCATCAAGTTCAATCTGTCCACCGCGAATAAACACCTGCTGCCGATCATGTTCCTTCAACCTCAGTTCAAATGCCGCGTCCCGATAGCGCTGGTACTCTTTCAGCCTGCGCATCAATTCAGCACGCGGATCTTCTCCGCTTCCCGCATCGAACTCGTCATCTATTTCTGGAGCGGGCAGTAAAATTTTTGACTTGATGCGCGTCAATTCAGCAGCCATCACTAGATACTCTCCGACCAGTTCAAGGTTCAACTCCTGCATCATCTCCAGATACTTCATATATTGTCGGGTAATTTCAGCAATAGGAATATCGTAGATATCCATCTTTTGCTCTTTAATCAGATGTAGCAGAAGGTCTAAAGGGCCTTCAAAAATGTCAAGCTTACATTGATAGGTCATAGTCGGATCATAGATTCAAGGTTTCAATAAGGACTCAATTTCAACTCAATCATAATCAAGTTTTTATTATGAGCTTAATTTTTTACAGGTCTCCCCAAAGTGACTGCAAAAGTGCCAAAGCCACAACAGGTGCTGTTTCCGCTCGGAGAATACGAGGACCCAGGCTCACCGTCTGAAAACCATATTCACGAGCCTTCTCGATTTCAGCCGTACTAAATCCCCCTTCGGGTCCAATTAAGGCTGCTACAGAACGGGGTGCTCGACCCAGCTTTAAAGCTTTAAGGGAATTGTCTCCCTCCATTTCCCAAAAGACCAGTTTAAGGTCTCGATCATCACTATCGCGACAAAATGCTTCCAGAGTTTCAATCCCCTCCGCTACCAGAGGAACCTGGATGCGCCCGCATTGTTTTGAGCTCTCCAGCGCAATTTTTTTCCAGCGCTCGGTTTTTATTCCAACCTGATGTGTTTTTACCACGCATCGTTCAGTGGTCAAAGGAGTGATAGAACACGCCCCCAATTCTACAGACTTTCTTAAAGCGGCATCAAACTTGTTGCCTTTGGTCAATGCCAATCCCAAGTGAACCGACAAGGGAGATTCTACATCGAAATTTTCAGATGCAATGACTTCCCCTTGAATCTCTTTTGCTTTGACAGCAACCAATTGAACGGTGAGTAATCTATCCGAAGCGCCGACGACCTGAATGGAATCCCCTGCCTTCAATCTTAATACGGTTCTGATATGTGAGACATCTGAACCGGTAACCGTCACCCGATTACCTACAATCTGTTCAGCAGGAACAAAAAACTTGTGACTCATGCTTCAACCCAATGGATCCGTAACAAGTCTTCCAGAGAGGTTAATTCATAATCGGGAATAATATCAGCCTGCTCATTCTTACGGTTTATCCATGCTGTCTTCATCCCCACTTCTTGAGCCCCCTTGATATCTGCCGAAAGACTATCTCCAACAAAAAGAATTTCGCAGGGTTCTAACTGGAAATGGCTGATCGCAAGCTGAAAGATCGAAGGGTGCGGCTTGCGAAAGGGAACGCCTGAGGAATAAATAGTGAAATCAAAATACTTTTTCAAGCCAGAGTCCTCAAGTTCCAACTCCTTCATAAAAACCGGATTGGTGGTGTTGGAAATAATTCCCATGCGAGTATCCCACTGACTCAACTGCTGAAGAACATTATTTACCTCAGGGAAGACCTCCCTCTCCTGATAAACTTCTCGGTAGTAAACCTGCAAAAGCTCATCAAGCGAGACCTTTCCTTTCCAGGGAATTTTAAAATAAAAAAGCAGGTACTGTAAAACTTCCTCGTATCGGGCTTCCATATGAGTTGTTCGGGATAGCGTAATCATCGACCTGAACAATTCCCGTGATTTTTTCAGGCACACCTCAAAGTCAGGCAATGCAATTTGCTTTTGCTTGAGGTAGGCAAAAACTTTTTGCAAGGGAAGTCGGTCGCCCTCTTCTCCTAAATCTACCAGAGTGTGTGCCCAATCAAAACCAATCGCTCTAAAAGGAAATTCCATTTATCACCCGTTGTTGCTGTATTCCAGTCCGTAAGATTTGAGAGCTTAACTTGAACCTATTAAAAACGATAACCCCTTAATAATCAATGATTAAAATGTTTGATTCTGAGCAGGTTAGTTTTTGAGAGCTTGCTGTGTCAACTCCACAAAGTATGTTCTTGACCCTAAGCCGTATCCACTAAATAATAGCAGTACAAAAGAAATAAAGAAACTGCGGATACGTAAAAGCCCATGCCACCGGAAAATATAAAAGCTCTGCCTGAAAATATTCGATCGAATCAAGAATTGATTCAGGAGGCTATTCGCTTAGGCTGTACCAAAGCAAAAGTGATCTTGACAAAAACCATATCCATGGCTAACTGGATGAAGTTACAATGCCAATATGGTTGTTCTCATTATGGATCACTCCTCACCTGCCCTCCATACACTCCAGATGCTGAAGAAATGTCGGAAGTCCTTATAGAATACGATAAGGCGTTGCTCATCAATGCCAGCCCGGAGACAAATGTACGGGAAATAGTTGTCCAGTTGGAAGATCGTTTAAAGGAAAAAGGATTTAACAAAGCTTTCGCTTTATCCGCTAAACCTTGTGACCTTTGCGACCCCTGCACGATTGCAACAAATTGCCAATTCCCTGAAAAAGCCCGGCCCACTCTTCAAGCTTGTGGCATAGATGTGAATGAAACCATCAACAATAACGGATGGGATGACCTTGGCAAACAAAGCCCTTGCACTCCAACCCATGCCATTGGCATGGTGTTGATGGATTAAGAACCGTCTATAATTGCCTCATCCCCTAATTTAATACTGTGGGTTATCGTTACGCAGTCATTGGAACAGGCCGACAGGGACTCTCTGCCGCCTATGATCTAGCCCGGTTTGGGTCTGCCGAACAAATACTTCTCTGCGACATTAATCTGGAGACGGCTCAAAAAGGAGCAGAGAAACTACGCACACTGCTTTCACAAGAAATATTCAAGCCCGTCAGCCTGGATGCAGAAAACAGGCATCAACTCCACGAAACGTTAAAGGGTGTCGACTCATCCATCAGCGCAGTTCCCTTCACACTCAACTTAGGCATAACCCAGACGGCAATCGATAGTAAGACCAACCTATGCGATCTCGGTGGACACACAGATACTGTCCGCAAACAGTTGGCCCTTGATAAGTCTGCAAAATCTTCCGGCATTACTATCGTTCCAGACTGTGGCATGGGACCGGGACTTAACATCTCCCTCGGAGTTCTGGCCATGAGCTTCATAAAAAACCCCATCAACCTGTTTATATGGGATGGTGGATTGCCTCTGAATCCAGTTCCCCCTTGGAACTACATCTCCACATTCAATATTAACGGTTTGACCAACGAGTACGAGGGCCCAGCATGGTTCATCCGCGATGGGAAACCCACGCTAGTGCCTTGCCTGGGCGAAGTGGAAGAGCTGGATTTTCCCGCTCCCCTGGGGCGTTTGGAAGCGGCAGTCACTGCCGGTGGGCTATCCACCGCCCCATGGTCTTTTGCAGGCAAACTTCAGCGTCTGGAAAACAAAACCCTCCGCTACCCTGGTCATTGGCAAACCTTTCAAGCCTTCCAGCAACTGGGTTTATTCGATCAGACCCCTGCCACTATCAACGAGAAGAGTTTTATCCCCAGAGAAATTTTTCACGCTCTGCTTCAACCTGAAATTTCAAGCAATCAAGTCCGAGATATCTGCATCATTCGAGCGCGATGCGAAGGAGAAACCGATGGAAATAAAACGGTCTGCACTCTGGACCTTAGCGAAACCTATGATGCCGAGTTCACCGCCATGGAAAAGTTCACAGGCTGGCACGCCAGCATGGTGGCTATCCTTTCCGCACAAAAAAAACTGCCCGAAGGGGCAATTCCAATCGAGATAGCCTTAACAGGACAACTATTAATGGGAGAGGCAAAGAAAAGAGACTGGAATATAAGAAACAATACTTTATAACCAAGCACCAATGATTCTTTGACAAAAAATCTTGTCAAGGCGTCTTAATTAATTTACAAGCAATGACAATTAGAATATGATAACAGGCATTATCCCCTAGAAACCTGGAGAGAATTTTATGGATACCATTCGTTCTCAAATGACCACACCCGTAATCAGTATCTATTCTGAAGCTACCGCTCAAGATGCAGCCCAATTAATGAAGGAAAAAGAAATCGGATCTCTGCTGGTGAAGGGTTGCCAGGGGTATGTCGGCATTCTGGCAGAAAGGGACCTGGTACATAAACTGGTCAGCGAAGGTTTGGACCCAAAGACCACCCCTCTTTCTGCAATAATGGAAGAGTCCATTCTATCCATTGATCAGGAGTCATCAACTTCCGAGGCAGTTGTTCTGATGCAAGAGTACAAAATCAGCCATCTGGCTGTGACAGAAAATGATGAGATAGCAGGCATTCTCTCTGTTAAAGATCTGGCTTATAGAAACCCAGTCTCGGCATAATACACTTAACCATTTCCCATCAATCTGAAGGCCAGGATTGCATTCGCCCTCGCCCCGAGAGCTCATCTAATTCCTGAAGATCTTTACCGTTAATACCCAAAAAGTAAAGAATTAATCTCAAGTCAGATTGATTGATGCTGGCCTGTGCCTGACGCTGCACAATGGGTTTTGCATTGAACGCAATTCCCAATCCAGCCCGCGCCAGCATTTTAATATCATTCGCCCCATCCCCAACTGCCACCACCTGGCGTAGTGAGAACCCTTCCTTTTCTGCCAGAGAAACCAGGGTTCTTTCCTTCGCTTCAGCATCAATGATCTCGCCTTCAAGTTCCCCTGAAACTTTGCCATCTTCTATTTTTAACTGATTGGCAATGCCATAATCCAACCCATAACTATCGCGAATCTTGTCGATAAAAAACTGAAACCCCCCACTGACCAAGGCAATTTTATATCCAAGATGCCTCAATATATTAACCAGAGACTCCGCCCCCGGAGTCAGTGGCAATGATCTGGATAACTGATGCAGACTTTCCACAGGCAAACCTTTTAGCAGTCTCACCCTCTTTTGCAAGGCTGACTTGAAATCAATCTCGCCACTCATAGCCTGATGGGTGATTGCCGCCATTTCCTGCCCCACCCCTGCCAGTTTCCCAAGCTCATCAATAACCTCACATTGCAGGAAGGTCATATCGGCATCCAACACAATCAATCTTTTGTTACGCCTGAAATAAGTTTCCTCCTGCACAGCGATGTCGACGCCAAAATTTTCCTTGAATTTCACCAGAGCATTCAAAACTTCCTCCGATGAGTGCGCCTCGCGGGTTCCGATAATAAACTCCAGCGCATGAACATCCCCCGAATCTAATTGTTCAATTCGCAAAATATTGATATCAAGTTCAGCGAAAATCTGGGTGATTTCCAGGAATCCGGCTGATGGCATGGAATCGCAAAGTAGTGTCACTACCGAACGATGAACATAAGGCGCATCTGGTCGGGTAGCCGTTTCCCAGGGATAGACGGTGGCCTTGAAATTCTTTTTCTCGGCATAAGCAGATAGCGCCTCGCGAAGTGGCAGAATGTGGCTTTCATCGCAACCATCAAGAAGAATCGAAAGATTGAGCAGTCCATTGAAAACGAATTGCTTGATATCGACCACATTCCAACCAGTTTCGACGATGAATGACAGAGATTCAGCCAGAATTCCGGGCCGATCCTGTGCAGAAATATGAATGTGTAGTTGGCTGGAAGAAAGAGACATAACTCAGGTCTGCGGCTTGTAACGCCACCCTTCCCTTTTTTTGCAGGTCCAGCCTTCATCAATTTGGAAGGTAGCCAGATTCAACAACGTTTCAGAATTAAATAAAGAGATGATGCCTTCTCCGTTGATCGTGTTTTCTTTCAGGTGTAAACGCTTGAGTTTGCCCAAGTGTTTGGCAATGCCTAGATATTTCAAACCTTCATCGCTAATGCCGTTCTGATTGAGGTTCAAATACTGGACATTTTCCAAAAATGCACATTCGACCATATCCTGGACCCCCTGGTCCCCCAGATTGTTATCATCCAGATCCAGCCAACTGATTTCCTGCATTCTGGGCGACTGCCATAATAAACGTGCTTCTTCTACATTAAGTCCCTTACCACTGAGCATCAGTTGATTGCCGCGCAAGCGACCTTCAAAAATCTCTTCAACATTTTCAAACCTGCAATTCTTACTCATCACTCTTCCTTATTACATTCTCGGGCTGTTTTCTATATCACGAAGGATGCCGACCAACAATTCATTTTTTGCGGAGTGCCTCCGCCTGCAAATTGCAATGTCTTCATTTTGCCGACAAGTTTCCCTTTAGCTCAAAGAACTATTACTCACCGGCCCTACGCCTAGTAGGCACATATTTTCTATCCTTCAAAGGTTTCGGCAGATACTCCTGTTCCACAATAGAGTCTGGGAAATTATGCGGATATTTGTAGTCCACGCCAAACCCATATTTGGACTTGGCATCCATATAATGAGTATCCTTCAAATGATCCGGAACGGGATAAGATAATCCCTTGTTCTGGATATCGTCCAACGCCTGGTCAATGGCTACAATCGCCGAGTTATCTTTGGGTGCCTGAGCAACATAAATCACCGCCTGAGCAAGTGGAATGCGGGCTTCGGGAAACCCCAGCTTTTCCACCGCATTCGCTACCGCCTGCACCAATATAAAAGCTTGCGGGTCTGCATTGCCGACATCTTCAGCCGCCGTGACCAGCAGTCGTCGGACAATAAATTTAGGGTCTTCCCCACCGGCAATCAGTTTTGCCAGCCAGTATATCGCCGCATCGGCATCTGAACCACGCAGACTTTTTTGAAAAGCTGAGGCATGGTCATAATGTTCGGACCCTTTTTTATCATATAGTGTGGCCGCATGCTGAATAATCCCTTCGACAATTTTCAAATCGACCAGCTTTGAGTCTCGCGCCACATCATGCACGGCTTCCAGCACATTGAGAGCACGACGGGCATCCCCATTGGCGTGACTGACCACCATATCCATCGCCTCTGGAGAAACTTCAAGTCCAGATCCTCCCAACCCTTTTTCTTTATCCGCCAAAGCCCGGTTCAGGATATCTCTGACTTGTTCACGCTCTAAAGATTTCAGTCGAAAAGTCTGACAGCGAGAACGAAGCGCGGGGATCACTTCAAAAGAGGGATTCTCCGTGGTGCTACCAATCAGGCGAACCGTTCCATTCTCTATGTGAGGCAGAACAGCATCCTGCTGAGCCTTGTTGAACCGATGAATTTCATCGATGAACAAGACCGTGCCTTTTTGCTTAGACTTCCAGGTTTGACGAGCCCCCTCAATGACCTTGCGAATATCGGCGACTCCGGCACTCACCGCACTGATCTCATGAAACTCGCTTTCAGTCAGTTGTGCCGCAATCCGCGCCAGAGTGGTTTTACCTGTCCCCGGCGGCCCCCATAAAATGAAGGACAACTTTGAGCCAGATTCTACCAAATCTCGCAGTGGCAGACCCTCACCAATCAAATGCTCCTGCCCGGCAAACCCTTCCCAGCTATCAGGGCGTAAGCGGTCAGCCAAAGGCGCAACCGGGTTTTCATATTCGGGGAACAAGTCCATAGCTAATATTTAATAAGCATTAATAATCTCGAGCGTTCAAAGGAACGGCTCCCAACATTAACATCAAGCTATAATAACTCAACGCCAAATCCATAAACAGCACGCCAAGATAGGAAGAAGCTTATTTATTACGAGCCTGAGTTATATCATCTCCCATAAATTTCATGCACGTATGGATAAAGAGGTGTATTGAATCTCTACAAAAATATAAATATTTTTTTATTATTATCCTTTTGATAATAAATTACTTACGCAATTTTCTTTCTAAAAGTGCTGAAAAATCATTATTTATGCTTGATAAAATTGGAAAACCAAACTAATATTTCGCATAACCAAATATCACTAAATTATTTGCTTGAGAAACCTTATGCAAATGAACCTAGCCAGCAAAAAATCTCTTTCAATGCTTGTGATTGCCTGCCTACACTTTGTGTCCGGCTGTGTCGTGATAAACAATCAGGATTTACGTCCTAGCGTAATGGAGAAATCTGCAATTAGAACAAAATGTCTCAGTTATATATATGGCTGTAGTGTTAGCGATAAAGGCAAAAACAAATGCACCAATGAGACCGTGAACCCTAAAGAAACCCCAACAACTGAAAATATACTCAATAAAAATGAACTCATGGACTGCATGACTCACTACCATGAAAAACTTAGGTCTAGATTTCTCTACCGATTTGATAGTGAGTACACTTCTCCTCGGATAGAAAAAAAGCTCGAACGCCAACGAATAAAAAATGAACTCGAACAGAATAGACTTGCAAATGAGAAGTCTCCCAATTGGTTACCCTGGAACGGAGAGGCTCCTCAAGATCAATCACTAAAATGAGTTTTATATAAATCTATATTTGTTATGCCAAGACCCTATACAAGTCTGAAATTTAAGATTTCGCTTCTTTTCATAATTTCTCTCCAGTTATGGATAACAGGTTGTGGCGGCCCCCGCACTCTACCTGCGACTTATGATTCGATTCGATTCACAGATAAAGATGTTGTCGAGTTCAACAATCGCTTAACCGTCATGATGCAGCACAATAGGAACTGGAACTCCATAATGCGTTATGTTTCCAGTGTGGTCGCCATCGGTGCCGTGGCTTCTGCAGGGGCATTAGGAATTGCCGGAGTATCCACAGATATTGTCAGTTTCACAGCACTGGGAGGAGGGTTCATCGGTGATCTGCAAGCGATTTTCAAAACCAGAGACAGGGCCAGCGCTTATCAGCAGGGTATTGATTTGATGTATGAAGCCAGCGACCGTTACCTACATAGTCGGGCTAGCACTTCAAATGAAGTCACCAAGGATTCAGAAAATAATTCCCTAATTCCAAATGACCGTTTATCAAAAGATGCCGCAAATTTATACACTGAGTCCATAGCCTCACTGAAGCTGGTGGAAAAGGCGCTTATCTCACAAATACCCACAGTCGCAGAAGTGCAAAAAGCAACAGGAAAATATAAAAAGTTCAGTGTTTTTCCCACTCAGGTCAGTTCTGATACCTTCCCGGATATTGTCACGGATGAGGATGGTTCAGCTTCAACCTCCAGTCTAGATATTACAGTCATGGAAGGAGGACCCGTTGTTAGCGTTGCCTCTGGAAATTCATCAGCCATTTCTGCCAAGATTAAAGAGGGCAATACCAACCAGGTTGTTCTAACAATGATTAATAAAGCAAAGCTTAAGAAGGACATTGATGTCCAGTTAATGAGCGCGCAAAATGTGAGCGCCACAGTAACGATTAAGGCTCCTGCAGCAACATCGGTTAGCAGCAATGATACAGGTACAAATGCTCTCAATGATTTCGAAAAGGAAATCACCAAAGACGATATCATAATGATCCAAGCACATTTAAAAGTCGACCAAACTGGAAAACTCGATGCAAAAACACGTATTAAAATACACGAAATACAGGTTAAGGAAAGAATAGACTTAAAAAATGGAGAGCTAGACAAGAAAACCTATAACGCTATTATGAAGGAATCAGCTAATCCAAACTAACTCTCCAAACACTAATGGAATTTCCGTTTTTATTTTCTATTCTTAACTGACAAATTATTTTTGCTGTTCAGTAGAGGACATCATGAAAAACTATATCTCCGCAATCATAACTACCCTGCTGGTGTTGATATTTTCAGAAATAAGCTATGCAGAAGATAACCTTACAGAGATATCAGGTATTGCCCGCAGGGGTGACACCCTTCTCCTTGTTAGCGACAACTCTCACGGTGTCTATTATCAATTCACATTAACCAAGATGTATAAAGAACTTATTGCCAAGGAATTAAAAGAAGGTCATGCAGCTTTGATCGAACTTCCTCGAAAGAATTTAACTAAAGTTCCTATACATGGTGCAGATCTGGCAATGGATCTGGAATCCATCGAAGTGCTGACAAATGGTGAAACGGCTGTTCTCTCGGAACAATTGAACGCTCTCATAGTGGAAAAATTTGAAGACAGTAAAAAAAGTATTTCATCTGTAATTAAATATCATGAAAAACTGGGCGAGGTTGGTGGCAGAGGCCTGGAGGGACTGGCTGCGAGAACCAGTAACAATGGAACTACATACGTTGCTGCGCTCTGGGAAGGAGGCTATTTTACTGCAAAAGACCTTCCTGTTAATATTGAGGGTTCCGGCGGACTATTAAGTCAACCTCTGATTGAGCCAGCATCCAAACCTCTTATTTTTATCCATGAAATAGAATCAAAAAAACCGCAAAAATTTAAAACAGCAAAACCAAAACATCCCGTTAACTATATCAAGCTAAAACCCCCAACAGATATCCCAGGTTCTAATTTTGACGATGTGGATCGATACCGGGCTACAGACCTGGTTTGGCATAAAAAAGGCTTCATTGCCCTGCTCGGCTCAAGAAGCAAAGATGGAGAACTGAAACCAATAAGGAAACGGTATAAAAACACCATTCTTGTATATTTCGATATAGGTGGAGATCCCGTTTTGAGAGAAGGTCAAACTAAACCCGATGCTTACAATATTAAAGAAAATATAATAATAAAGAGCTTTACCAAAAAGAACGGTGAGAGCCTGGTCGGCACGGACGGAAAAAACTTGGTCGGCAAAGACGGAAAGAGCTTATATATTGAATGGGACGAAGTAGTTAAAATAGGCATGGATGGCTTAGAAGGCATGATCCCTGAAGATGATAAGAAATTGATCAATAAAAAATGGGCCGATTTGATCTATAAAAACTGGGAAGGAATGGACTGGTATGAGGAAGGGAAAAGCCTCATTCTCGTTTATGATGACAACAATGAAGAAAAGGTGCCCTCAGCACTGGTGATAAACATCCCCGAAGAATGGAAGTAATATAAGTATACTAGATAAATTCATCAATCAATAGAAGTCAAAAATCCCGAGCATTCAGAGACCGGATTCCCATCCTTAACGGAATATGGGCAATGGCCCAGGTCATAATAAAAATCCCCGCATAACATACTGGCACCTCCAGTCCGCCGACAGATTTAAAAAGAAATTTCTCATTCAAATGCACATAAAGTGGACGGGCTCCCAACATTAACATCAAGCCAATATAACTCAATGCTAAAATCATGAATAGCACACCCCCTGTGCTGGAAGAAATTTCAGAAATATTTTCATGATCGAATTCAGGGTATATCGTACCGAGCCCCAGTCCCAGGCCGGTGAGTCCTAAAGTTAGCAGGAACACACCAATAATAGAAAGCCGCATCACATAGGCATCTACCTCCAGCAACTGGTTCGACACCACAACCAATAGCTCGGCAATAAACAGCAATGGCGGGAAAAACATCCAGAACTTGCCCTCCAAAAACTTCTGCATGGTCACGGGTCGGGTATAAATCTGCCAGAAACATTTGCCCTCCACACTGGCTGAAGTAAATACGAATCTGGATATCAGAGCCGCCATAACAAACCCCACAAGACCCACATTCAAAAGCGAAACCACATCACGCAAAACTTTATTTTCTAAAGGAAGATGCATGATATTAAAAATATAAACACACACTAGAGCGAATAAAATAAAGAGTTGCGACCATTGCTCCGGGTCGCGAATAAAAACTTTAATGTCCTTGCTCAACAAAGCCCTTGCCTGACTGGATATGGGCAGTCCTTGAATAAAGCTTGTCCTTTTTGCCTTCAGTTCCCGCTCTTGTAAAGGAGAGCTTCGGACTTCTTGAACCAGGCACCAACCTTCAAAATAGATCCGTGACCCCACCCACAAAAGCACCGCGAATAATCCACTTGCCATCCCCCACAATGCAAAAGTCTGCTTCAATGGCATTTCCCGTTGCCCTTCGATCCAGCCCGAGAGTCCTCGAGTTATCCAGTTACTCGGGAGGAATGGATGGTCTGGAGCCTTAAGGCTGGCAACAAACGCCATGATCTGTTCATCCGAAACATCCTGACCAAAAAATTTATCCTGTGACAAAAACCGTAAATACACCACCACCCCCACCAGAAAAAACAAACCCATAAACGTCAATATCTGATGCGTTTTGTGTGTTGGATATACTTTCATCAATACCATGATCCCCAAAACAGCGAGCAGACAGGGAACAGCAATGAAAGGAGTCAGATTGAAAACAAGATACAGATAATAGTCCCATGAGACTTCAAAGTATGAGCCGTATGCGGTGAACATAGGCAGGGAAAACAATAAAACCATCCAGGAACTGTTTGCCAGACACTGGAAATAACGAGCCGAGACTATCGACCTAATGGAAACTGGCAGGGAGTGAAGAACTTCCAGGTCGCGTGATAAGTAGTAAACGGAGAGGGAAACTATCAGACTGGAAAATAAAACCATCGCAAATAAAGTGATGAATACAAGATTGACCAATTGAACGATCAACTCCTCACCCAGTCTTGAGGGCAACCCATCCAGATAGCGGATCACCCGATGAAAAAACCAGTAATCTCCGATCACAAACAACATCGCCAACGTCAAAACAGAAATCGGACGCACTATCTTCTTTGCACCGAGCCCTTTAAAGCTATTGGCAAGAGCGATCAACCTGTATTTCAAAAGAAGGCCACTCTGCATTAAGTATTGCCTCCCGACCCATGTAATTCTCTAACCCATTCCAACACCGCATAGTCCATCCAACGCCGGTCACCATGGGGAGTAGCATGTCTTGAGACATATCCCATATGCCCGCCCTTCTCTGGTTGATGCAAAGCTACCTTTTCACTCATAGCAACATGATCAAACAAATAACCTGGAACAAAAGGATCGTCTTCGGCAGACAAAATAGCAGTGGGCGTTTTGATACCTTTCAAATAATGTTTAGAGCTTGATCGATCATAATAATCATCAACATCTTTGAATCCGCCTGCAGGTGCTGTATAGCTGACATCAAAATCCCAGATGGTTTTCAAGTTTTTGAGCGGACTCATAGCGGACGGAAACTGTTTCACCAGAGCAACCGCCTGATTTCGAATCAACCTCATATAATATTTATTGAACAGGGCGCAACGCCATTTCCTCGAAATGATGTCACTCGCAACCCTTAAATCGACTGGTGGGTTCACCGCGAGTGCTCCAGAAATATTTTCAGGCACCTTTCGTCCTTCCCCCAGATATTTTAAAAGGACATTGCCACTCAAGGAAAAACCAACTGGAGCTAGAGACTTATCCGGATATCGCTGGACCACAAAATCAATCATTTTTGCAAGGTCATCGCTGGAACCCCCATTCCACATTCGCGGACTCAATCCCATGCCCTGGCCACAACCTGAGTGATTGATAAGAATCACACCATAACCCCGCATCCAGAGTTTGCTGGAGATCCGTTTCATATACCCCGATTCGGAACATCCCCCCATGCCGTGCGCCAATAAGACAATAGGCAGGGTTTCACTTTTGGGTTCAATTTCATATATAATTGCCCTGCCCTCATCACTCAAGTGCAACTCATGCCGGATTCGAGGTGGATGAGGCAAGCTCTTGTCCTTGAGTTGAGAACCCACAATCGTCTGGATAACACCCCCTGAGGCACCCCAATGAGCTTCAAAAGACTCCATGAACGAGCTCGATTTCAAACTAACTCCTTTGCCAAATTAAGGACATCCATCTTGCAACTTGATGGAATTTTTAACCCCTCACAAGTATCTAACAAGTGCTTAAATTTTGAGAGATCCAAGACATTAAAACCGGACATTGACACTCTACCCAAGTATTGTTAAATTACAAAATTCAACTTTCAAAGTATATTACCAAAGTGAAAACTGATAATTCTTATAAAAAATCCATTCTGAGTTTCATAGTTTTCGGTCTGACTTTGTTGCTCCTCTGCCCTGCATCTTTTGCCGCTTCTAATAAAGAAGCAAAGGCTCACTATCAAAAAGCACTTAAACTGAGTCAACAAAGGGTATGGGACCAAGCTGTAGTCGAATTCATGAAAGCCGCTGAACTTGCTCCGCAGGATAGCCTCATTCACGCGAATCTTGGCGTCGCCTTCAGCCAAACAGGAATGCACAAAGAAGCCTTGCTCTCTTTTGAAAAAGCATTACGGTTGGGCTACGATTCTCCCGGCCTTCGTTACAACCGTGGCGTTTCCTTTGCCCGTGTCAAATTGCTCGATGAGGCCGTTCAGGAAATGGAAAAAGCCCTGAGTATGGATAGTAGAATGGTAAAAGCAGAATATGACTTGGGGGTCTTGTATAATTTACAAGGAAAACGTGAGAAAGCTCTGGAACAAGTTGAAACTTTATTCAAAAGAAATAATAAGCTTTCAAAAAAACTACACGATCAAATTGAATCCGCTTATACCGTAGTTACCGTGGATAATGGAGGAGCATTAAATGGCAGGGTCACACTTTCCGGCCCGGTACCAAGAGTCCGTTCGTTTCACCTGATCCACGCCCCAAATGTAGAATTCTGCTCAAGGATCTCGGATGGAAAAGGCCACCGACTGCTGTTTGACTTTACAGTTTCAAAAAACCGGGGGCTGAAAGATACCATCATCCATCTCGCTAAGGTTGAAAAAGGAAAACCTTTTTCCCCAAAAATGCAAACCTTTCATATCGACCGCTGCCGCGCCAACGAATACGTAATTGGCGCAAAAAATGGCGAAAATATTATGGTGGAGAATACAGACCCGATCCAACACGAAATCGCGACGTATGAAGTCCGCAATATTTATTCAGATCAAACCAGCAACCGACCGGTACCGCCAAAATCCAGTCAGGTCCGCAGTATCTTCGCACGTAAAGACGCAGAGAATTACATCATAAAATGCAATCTACATCCTTTCCTTCAGACCAATGCCTATCTGGTACAAAACCCTTACTACACCGTGTCCGACGCAGAGGGTAATTTCAGCATCGAAAATATTCCACCCGGCACCTATGAGGTTATCGCCTGGCATCCTTATATTGCTGAACAAAAAGGTACGATCACCATTCCTGAAAAAGGTGAAGCCACTTTAAATTTCGATTTTAACGGGAAAGACGAAAATAGAAAGCTGTATCACGACGATATCGAAGGCTATCGCTTCAACACCTGGTTTGACAGCAAAGAAAAATTTTATGGTGGAGAAAGAGTTGATGACCCGGTTGAAGAACTACAGGCCTTCTGTGATGACAACCACCTTTGTGGAAATTATAAAGCCCGGGAAAACTGATCTCGCTATTAAATCATCCAACTAGTCAGTCTTTCGCACCACTACCGCATTCAGCTTATACTTGTTTTTGACCAGATTGGCCGCCTCCTGCGCTTTTTGTTCTTCTGCATACCTTCCCAGAAATACCCGGTGCCAGGTTCCACCCTCATTGGCAAGTTCAGTTTGCATCACAAACGCGTCGAACCCGTTTTTCTGCAGGCGCTTTTTCAATGCACCTGCACGTTTCTCATCTCGAAACGAACTCACCTGAACGGCATAACCGGGTGTTGCTTTAATCTCAGAAATGACACTTGCTTTATTTTTGAGATTCGGCTTATTTTCAGGCTTTATGGAAGGTTCCAGTTTTGCCATTTTTTCAACAGGCGGTATCGAAGTCACCTTGGTTTTGGCAGGAACAACTTTTATTTTTTCGGGTGGAAGTGATGTCGACTTCATCCCGCCCTTGAGGCCCACATATTGGGTCATCGTAGGATCATCCAAGGTCTCAAAAAAAGTATAAACCGGCTTGCTGGATACGGGCTCTTTAACTTTATTGCGAAGGGATTCAGGCTTAACGGCCCTCAACTTTTCAGGCGAAGTTGCACTTTCCTGAAACTTATTGATGATTCCTGAAAAATGCAACCCCGCTCCGGAAATCATCACAATCATTAGTACAAGAAAAAGTCTCATAAATAAATTTATTGCCAGCGATTGCTCATTGCCATAGGTGGCTACATTTTTTCTGGAGACGATATACCCATCAACTCAAAACCATTGCGAATGGTGATTCTCAAAGCGTTCAGCAAAAATAACCGCGCTTGCGTGAGCGACTTATCATCAGAAATCACCCTGTGTCTGCTGTAATAACCATGAAACCGCGAAACAAGATCAAGCAGGTAATGAGAAATTCGATGTACCTCCAAAGCTCGTGCGCTTTTTTCAACTATCTCAGGGAAAGCTAATATTGCCTGAATAATGGCAAACTCCTCTTCCTCATTTAACGGGGAAAGGTTCACTTCAGTCGAACTGTTCCAGATCACGCCCTGTTCTTCAGCGGTACGAAAGATACTGCAAATGCGAGCATGTGCGTATTGAATATAAAATACCGGGTTATCCGGGGTTTCCTTTTTAGCCAGTTCCAGATCAAAATCCAGATGTGTGTCTGAGCTGCGCATCAGGAAAAAATAACGCGCAGCATCAACCCCAACTTCGCTCACCACGTCCGCCAGTGTTTCAAACTCACCCGACCGGGTGGACATGGATACTTTTTCTCCTGCTCGCAGGAGGCTGACAAACTGGACCAGAAGAATCTTGAAGATTTTCTTGTCATAACCCATCGCCTCCAGAACCGCTTCCATGCGAGGCACATAACCATGATGGTCGGCACCCATCAGGTTGATGAGTTTTTTAAATCCGCGATTGATTTTATTCTGGTGATAGGCGATGTCTGAACAAAAGTAGGTCCGCTCTCCTGTTTGCTTCACGATGACTCTATCCTTGTCATCATCAAATGCGGAAGACTTCAACCAGACGGCACCGTCTTTTTCATAAATATGTCCCTGACCTTTCAGCCAGTCAACTGCCTTCTCCACCGACTTATCTTCGTAAAGAGATTCTTCACTGAACCAGTTATCAAAGCTCACGCGAAATTCAGAAAGATCTTTTTCAATCCCCTTAAGAATATTATCCTTTGCAAACTTCCTGAAAAAAGGAACGCACTCTTCTTCTGATTTCTTTAAAAACTCATCGCCTTTCTGGTCGATGATTTCCTGGGCAATATCTTTAATATAATCGCCTCGATAGTGATCTTCGGGAAACTCAATCGTCTCGCCCTTCAATTCCCGGTACCGCAACCACGTGGAGCGACCGAGGTAGTTCATCTGGTTTCCCACATCATTGATGTAATACTCGGTGCTCAAATCATAGCCGGCCTTTTTCAAAATTCTTGCTAGACAATCTCCAACAGCCGCTCCGCGCCCATGGCCAACATGCAAGGGGCCGGTAGGATTAGCACTGACAAACTCAATCATAACCTTGGTGCCCTGCCCGGCATCAGAACTGCCAAAATCTTCTCCCTGTGCAACAGCATTCCGCAACCGTTCCAGAAAAAATTCCTGGGACATTTTAATATTGATG